>JADDPM010000209.1 GCA_016781885.1 Rubrobacter sp. | reverse complement strand
GACGTTTATCCCCTTGCCGCCCGCGAGCGCCACGCCCTCCGGCGCCCGGTGACGATGCCCAAGCGTAAGGCTCGGTACGACGAGAGTACGGTCTACCGCAGCGTTGAGTGTAACGGTAAGGATCATGGTCTCCTCCGCGCTTCTTTGGTGCTCATGATGGCTCCTCGATCCTCGCTAACCCCGCCGATCCGGCCGAGGTGCGTCTCCCCGAACCCCGTCGGGTACTTCAACCCGAAGCCCATCATCCGGTCGAAGCCGATGTGCGCGAACCAGATCAGGCCGAGCGAAACGTAGAGCGGCCTCCCCGCCAACACCCCGAACGCTACGAGGACGGCGGGTAGAGGGTAGGTATGTCCGAGGTTGTAGGAGAGGGCCCCAACCCGTCTATCTTTGAGATAACCTAGCATCGAGAGGTCCGGGGCGAGAACCAGCAATAAGAAGAGCGTCCAGCTCGTTTCGCCGAGCGCGTAGAGCATCACGCTCAGGGCCAGCATCACGGCCCCTTCGGCACGCAGGAGCGCCGCAGGACGCGTCAACGAAGCTACCATGCCTACTATACTCCTCCCCCGGACGGCTCCCGGAGGACCCGCCCCACTTACGAAGTTCCCTCCTCGCTGTATACCACACCTTCCCCGCGAGAGTCGTTCACGATGTTCCTCCGGCGGTAAGACAACGTCACGGCAGAGCGTTACAATGGTCGCGCCATGCGTACCGTGTACCATCCTCCAGGCCCATGAAGCGCTTCGTCATCGTCGTGCTACTCGTGCTCGTGGCCACTGCTGGCTACCGATTTTACGGTTCTCCGGAGACGGGAACTGGGACGCTCACGCTCCCCCAACCCGCCCCGAACACGGATGACGACGCGCCGTCCTTCGAGGCCACGGGCCGGGACGGTAGCCCCTTTGAGCTCTCCGATGACGGCGTATACGTCGTTACGTTCTGGAGTACCTCCTCGTTGCCCTTCTTGACGAATAAGGACACCGCCGAGGCCCAGCCGGAGTTCGAGCAGATGGCCCGCGACTACGAGGACGAAGGGGTCTCTTTCGCCGCCGTTTATGTGAGCTACGCACCCGAGAGCGAGAGGGGCCTCCCGTACGCGGTGCTCCAGGACCCTTCGGGGGAGCTGACCGCGCTATACAACGTAAAAAGGGTGCCGAGGCTGTTCCTGATCAGTGACGGCAAGATAGAGTTGGTGCAGAATGGCCACTATCTGGAGAGCGAGGACCAACTCCGGGAGGAGCTGGACCGGGTCCTTTAAACCTTTTGAAGAGGCTATGTCCCAGAACGAGAAGAGGAGAACATGACAAGAGAGAACATAGTTCAGGTCATAGGGATACTGGTCTTCCTGGCGACGATAGTGGTCACTATCATCGCCGTATACAACGAGATCAGCCACCTCTAGCGGCCCCTACTGCCACAGGAGCCCGGCGCCCTTCAGGTCCTCGCGCATCCTGCGAGCGGCATCCCGGGCGGCGCTCCTGTAGTCCCCTCCGCCGGACGCCTCGAAGGCTCGCACGATGCCCCGGCTGCTGTTGACCAGGACGCCCGCGCCGTCCGCGTCCAACAGCGCCCCGGCGCCCGATGCGTCGCCCTGCTGCGCCCCGTAGCCCGGGGCGAGAAAGAGCGCGTTCGGGAGCAACTCGCGCACCCGTCGTCCCACCTCCGGGCGGGTCGCGCCCACGACCGCCCCGGCGTCCGTGTAGCCAGAAGCTCCGATGTTACCTAAAGAATTTACGAGCTGCGCCACTGCTTCGTAGAGCGGCGGCGCCGTGGAGTCCTGGAGGTCTGGAGCCGATGGGTTCGAGGTGGCGACGAGGACGAATACGCCTCTATCTCCCAGACGGCGCGCCTCTTCGAGGAACGGGATTACCGTATCCGCGCCCATGTAGGGATTGACAGTAACGCTGGTCGCGCCGTAGATACGCAGGTGGGCCTCGGCGTAGGCGGCGGCGACGGGACCGATATCGCCGCGCTTTACGTCGGCGATGATCGGGAGTTCTAGGTCATGGGCAGCCGAGATCAGGGCCGCGTACACCGCCATCCCCTCGGGTCCCAGACGCTCGAAGTAGGCCGACTGTAGCTTTATGGCCGCCGCCTCGGGCTCGACCGCCTCGAGGATACCGAGGCAGAATTCCCATACGGCCCCGGCCTCGGTGGAGGCGTTCTTCGAGACCTGTGGCGGCAGGTAAATGGGGTCCGGGTCTAGGCCGACCACGACGGCACTCTCCTTGCGGCGGGCGGAGGAGACGAGGGCGTCCAATTACTGGGGATGCTCCGGTGGGAGTCCGGGCATAAAAAAGCCGCGGGGGTTGACCTCCCGCGGCTGGTGGTGCTGGTTCAGCTTACTTGATGGAGTCTTTGAGGGCGTTTCCGGCGGTAAACTTCGGCACCTTAGAGGCCGGTATCTTCATCTTCTTCTGAGTCTGGGGGTTCACGCCCTCGCGAGCGGCGCGCTTCTGCACGTAGAACTTACCGAAACCGGTGATCTGTACGTCCTCGTCCTTCTTGAGGGCAGAGGTGATCACACCCTGAAACGCGTCGAAGTAGCGCTGGGCCTCGCTCTTGGAGCCGTTGGCCTCGCTGGCTATCTTCTCGATCAACTCCGTCTTGTTCATGCGCTAATCGCCTCCCTTGTCAGCTTCCAATCCCTTTTTCCCATCAATCCGGGGACTATACCAGAGCACCAGATGTGCCTCAATCCCCTCTTATCAACCCCAAATCTTCCATTCTGAGCAACGCTTCAAACGTGTAACCTCCGAGTCTGGATGCTACCTCGCCCCTCCTGTCGAGTACGGCGACGATGCCCAGCACCCCCGCCCCAGCCTCTTCCAGGACCTCAGCCGCCCGCAACACCTGTGTGCCCGTGGTGACGACGTCCTCTATGAGAGCGAATCCCTCTCCGATTTCGATGGGACGGCCCTCGATCTTGTTTGCGGTTCCGTACTCTTTTGCGCTTTTGCGGACTATGACGTACGGA
>JADDPM010000208.1 GCA_016781885.1 Rubrobacter sp. | reverse complement strand
CCACCTCTATCTGCTGCGGCGCCACGGCGTGTTCGGGAGCGAGTTCGAGTACACCGACCGGCTGGCGAAGTTGCACGAGCGGCAGCGCGTCGAGGAGTACCAGCGCTACGAGCTGGACGAGGACGAGGGCGAGCCCTACGTCGGCCGGCGCGACCGGGCCGATCGGGATCCCGACAGGGATGGGGAGTAAGAGCGTTTACCGAGCAGGGGCGCGCGTTGCTGGTACCATGCAGGCACAAAACGGGTAGGAGAGAGGTGTAGAGATGTACGCTCCGGCGACAGGCAAGGCCAAACCGGTAGAGGAAGAGGTCATCACCCCGGAGAACGTCTTCGAACGCCCGGACGAGACCATAGGCTTCTTCCCCGGGCAGGTCCTCAAGGACCTCTACGTCTCGACGGCGCTCCTGATCGCGTGCTGCGTGCTCTCGTACGCGGCGCCCGCTCCCCTCTCGGAGCCGGCGAACACGGCCACGGTCACCTACGTGCCCCGGCCCGAGTGGTTCTTCTTCTTCTACGAGCAGATGCTGATGTTCTTCCCCGGCTACGCGCTCATCGCCTTCGGGGCGGTGGTGATCCCCACGATCTTCATCGTGTTGCTCTTGGCGCTGCCGTGGCTGGACCGGGGGCCGTCCTACAGCGCGCTCAAGCGGCCCTTCGCCTCGGTCGTGGGGATCCTGATCGTGGTGGTGGTGCTCTTGAACATGCTGCTGGCGGTCAGCCGCATCATCAACTTCCCCAGTGGCGGCTAGGGGGTAGCGTATGCCGATAGGCGACCTTCAGGTACCGGTGATCGGCAAGAACGTCGTTATCGCCGTGCTCGTCCAGACGCACATCCTGTTCGCGGCCTTTATCATCGGGGCGGTCATCATAGCGGCGACGAGCGAGTACCTGGGGATGGTCACGAAGCAGCCGCGCTACGAGCGCTTCGCCCGCAACCTGGCGCGCTTCGTGGTGCTGCTCTTCGCCTCTGGGGCGGCGCTGGCGATAACGTTCGTCCTGGCGCTGGTGACGCTCTTCCCGGTCTTCTTCTCGTACCTCCAGAACATCTTCTTCTGGGTGTTCCTGGTCGAGGCGTTCATGTTCCTCGGCCAGATCATCATCGTCTACGCCTGGTACAACGTCTGGGACAAGCTCGCCTACCGCAAGAGCCTGCACGTAGTCTTCGGCTTCGTCGCCGGGTTCATGGGCCTCATGGCGATGACCATGATAGACGCCGTCGCGTCGTTCATGCTCACCCCCGCCGAGGCGCAGGTCAACGATGTGGCGCGCACCTTCCTAAACCAGACGAACATCCCGCTGAACATGCACCGCTTCGTGGGGAACTTCTCTTACGCCGGCTTCCTCATAGCCGGCTGGGGGGCCTGGCGGTACCTGAGGGTCACGCGCGAGGACGACCGGGAGTACTACGACTGGATGGGCCACTGGGGGCTCATCTGGGGCTTCGGCTTTTTGATCGTGCAGCCGGTCATCGGCTACGGGTACCTCAAGGGCATCCGGGAGAGCTCGCCCGACGCGTTCAACACCATCATGCTCGGCGACAAGTCGTGGGTCTTCAACCTGCTGGCGATCTGGCTGACGATCATGAGCATCGCCGCCACGGCGTACTTCGTGCACAAGCTGAGGTTCGCGGTAAAGCCGATGGAGACCGTGCGCAGGCTCCTTGTCGGGGGCCTCGGCTTCACGGCGCTCTTCACGGTCTTGAACGTCATCCCGGCCGACATGGACCTGGTCCCCCAGATCGGGCTCGTGTTCTTCGAGGGCGAGGGGACCGAGATCCCGCTTGGGAGCATGTACCCGTGGAAGTTCATAGGCCTGATCGGGATGATGCTCGTCGGGGCCTTCGTGATAGCGATGTACCTGAGGGCCTCCGCGACCGGCTTCCACTGGGGACGCGCGAGCCGCTGGAGCCAGTTCGCGCTGCTCACCTGCGCGGTGACGGTGATCCTCACGATGATCACGATGGGTTACACCCGCGAGACGGCGCGCAGGGTAGATAACAACCCCGGTTACCTGATCTACAACTGCATCACCCTCGATCAGAAGCTGACGCCCGAGACGTGCCCGGCCGAGGGCATTGAAGGGGGAGGAGGCGAATAATAATGCTGGAGCTGCTGCTTCTCCAGGTGGAGGGAAGCACCGGCGACCCGACCGCTATGGGGGTCTTCCGGTTCTTCGCCGCGCTGTTCTTGATCTTGTTTCTCTACGGCGGCGCCTGGACGTTTACGTGGTGGATCAGCAAGGACGAATAGAGCCGGTCGGCCAGTCATCAGGGAATCTGGAGGAGGTGCTCCCGGCGCCTCCTCTTTTTGTTGGGCTCCTTCGCCGAGGAAGCCGGAGTGCTGACCAGCTGAAACGCGGACCGGCTAATTCGGCTGCTTCGCGGGGCGGATCACGACCTCGTTCAAGCTCGCGCGCGGGGGTTGTTCGAGCGCGTACACGACGGCCGCCGCCACGTCTTCTGCCTCCAGGGGAGGATAGTCTCTCTCCGCGTAGAACCTATCGGCGCTCGGGTGGGAGCTCTCGGGGAACTCGGTGCGCACGAGGCCGGGCTCGATGTTGATCACGCGCAGGCCCTTCCCGACGACGTCCATCCTGAGCCCCTCTGCGATGGCGCCCACGGCGTGCTTGGTCGCCGCGTAGACGGCCGCGTTCGCGCTGGGGACGCGCCGCCCGGCGAGGCTGGAGAGGAAGACGACGTCGCCGGACCCCCGTTCGAGCATGCGGCGCAACGCGGCGCGGGTGAGGTAGAGCACGCCGAGGACGTTCACCTCGAACATCCTGCGCCAGTCCTCGGGGTCGCCCTCGGCGATAGGGGCGTAGAGCCCGAGGCCGGCGTTGTTGATCAGGATGTCGGGCGCGCCGAAGCGCTCGACCGTGCGCCCCACGAGGGCGGCGCAGGCCGCGGGGTCCGTAACGTCTGTGGGGGCGGCGAGCGCTCCGTCCCCGATCTCG
>JADDPM010000207.1 GCA_016781885.1 Rubrobacter sp. | reverse complement strand
TCGGCAAATATGAAAAGTAGCGAGCCTATCCGCGCAAGCTCTAAGCCGGGTACGCCTCGCTATCGAGCCGCAGGCGGTCAGGGTCGCGGCCCACGTTGTGATCTCCTTCTCGATAATCAGCCCCTCGGTGAGCTCGAAGTCGCCGTGTTGGTGGGGCGAGACGCATGTGCAGTACCTCCTGTATTACAGCCTGTCTAGTATCGTTGAACGTAGCGTGTACGTTACTCCTCCCGCCGATGAAACTATGCTACTTTTATAGTCGGCGGGGGAGGCAGAAAGTGCCAAAAACAGTGTCTTCGGGCACGCCTGAACGCCCCCGCAACATACTTTCCGTCAAGCGGTGTAAAGTGACGCGGAAGGCGGCTTTGGGGAGGTAGCTCGGAGAGGTGAGGTTCTGCGCGAACGTCTCGATCTTGTTCAAGGAGACAACGTTCCTGCAGCGGTTCGGAAGGGCCAGGGAGGCTGGTTTCTGCGCGGTTGAGTTCTGGTGGCCTGCTCAGGAGGACCTCGGAGAGGTCGAGAGGGCGGTAAAGGATGCGAACCTCACGGTCGCGCTCTTTAACTTCGATGCGGGGGACATGCCGAGCGGTGACAGGGGCCTGCCTAGCGACCCGGAGCGGGAGGAGCAGTTCCGGGAGAACGTGCCGGTGGCGTTGGATCTCGCGAAGAAGCTGGGTTGCGGGAGGCTAAACGCCCTTGTCGGACACGAGGTCCCGGGGATGAGCCGTGAAGAGCAGTTGGAGCTCGCGCGAAAGAACGTGGCCTGGGCCGCCGACATGGCGGAGGAGCAGGGCGCCATGGTGATGGTCGAGGCGATCAATACCTTCGAGAACGGCCCTTACCTGCTGGCCACGACCGCGCAGGCGGCGGAGTTCGTGAGGAGCGTCGGACGCACCAACGTTATGCTCCAGTACGACGTTTACCACATACAGCGGATGGAGGGTAACCTGGTGGCGAACATGCGGGAGCATATCGGGGAGATAGGGCACGTGCAGATCGCGGACTCGCCCGGGAGAGGGGAGCCGGGGACCGGCGAGATCCACTACCCCTACGTCCTCGCCGCCCTCGAAGACCTGGGCTACGATGGTTACGTCGGCCTGGAGTACAACCCGACGAGGCAGAAGACCGAAGAGAGCCTCACATGGCTGCCGAAAGGACTGCGCGGCGGCGACGTGAGCCCCAAAGACCTCGACCTGTAGGAGGAGCAGATGGCCGAGAAGGTAGGGTTCATAGGACTCGGGATCATGGGCAAGCCCATGGCCAAGAACCTCATGCAGGCGGGATACGAGCTCGTCGTACACAACCGTAGCCCGGAGAAGGCGGACGAGCTGGCGAGAGAGGGTGCCACTGCCGCCGAAAGCCCGAAAGAGGTCGCCGGTCAGAGCGACATAATAATCTCCATGCTACCCGACTCGCTCGATGTGAGGGAGGCTCTTGCCGGGGAGGGTGGGGTCCTCGAAGGGATTGAGGAGGGTGCGCTCGTCGTGGACATGAGCACCATCTCACCGGTAGTCACTGAGGAGCTCGCCGCCGCGGTCGGAGAGAAGGGCGCGAGCATGCTCGACGCGCCGGTCAGCGGCGGTGACGTGGGGGCTATCGAGGGGACTCTTTCGATCATGATCGGCGGCTCGGAGGAGGACTTCGAGCGTGCTAGGCCCCTCTTCGAGGTGATGGGCAAGACCGTCACCCACGTCGGGCCGACCGGCGCGGGGCAGGTGACGAAGGCGTGCAACCAGATCGTGGTCGCCCTCACTATCGAGGCAGTCTCGGAGGCGCTCGTGCTCGGCTCGAAGGGCGGGGTCGCGCCTGAGAAGGTCCTGGACGTCCTCGCCGGCGGCCTGGCGGGCAACAAGGTGATGGAGGTCAAGCGGGAGAAGTTCCTCTCGCGCACCTTCGATCCCGGTTTCCGCGCTGAACTGCACCACAAGGACCTCGGCATCGCGTTGGCGGCGGGACGGGAGTACGGGGTAGCGCTGCCGGTGACGGCGATAGTAGACCAGATGCTGCTCTCGATGAAGAGGAAGGGCTGGGGCGGCGAGGATCACTCGGCACTCTTGAAGGTAATCGAGGACCTCTCGCAACACGAGATTGGGAGCTAGATCCACGGGGAGCCCCGCTGAAGGCGGCAGCCGGGAGCTCCGCCGTACTCAATGCGTAACGCGACGGGAAGGCCCAGTACCCTTCTATTCAAGCCTTTCCAGAGGTTCTTCGGGCGCTCCGTCCTTACGCGACTTCCTTTATTGAGATGCGTGGCGTGATAAATTCGTCCGGGTCGTTGTTTTCGAGGAGAGGTATCGGAGGATGACGGAGAGCAGCATTGCGGTGGCCGTTCTGGGGACCGGGATCATGGGCGCGGCGATGGCGCGCAACCTCCTCGCGGCGGGCATGGAGGTACGCGTCTGGAACCGCTCTCGGGAGAAGGCGGAGCCGCTCGCGGAGGACGGCGCAACGGTGGCCGAAAGCCCCGCCGAGGCAACCGAGGGGGCCGGGTTCATACTGACGATGCTCCTGGAGGCCGGCGTTATAGAAGAGGTCGTCGGCGGGGAGGAGGGCGCTCTCTCGACGCTCCCCGAAGACGGCATCTGGCTGCAGATGAGCACGGTCGGGATAGAGGGCCACGAACGTCTCGCCGCCCTCGCAAAAGAGCGCGGCGTCACCTACGTGGACGCTCCGGTACTCGGGACCAAAGAGCCGGCGGAGAGTGGGCAGTTGATCGTACTCGCCTCCGGCCCCGAGGAGGTCCGCGAAGGTTGCGAGCCCGTCTTCGATGCGGTGGGGAGCAAGACGCTCTGGCTGGGAGAGGCCGGCGCGGGCAGCCGCCTCAAGCTCGTTACCAATAACTGGATCGTGGGCTTGCTCGGCGTGCTGGCCGAGACGATCTCGTTCGCCAGGGCGACCGGCGTGAACCCGGCTCGCTTCCTGGAGGTCATCGAGGGCGGGCCTCTGGGCCT
>JADDPM010000086.1 GCA_016781885.1 Rubrobacter sp. | reverse complement strand
TAGCCATAGCTTCATCCTACCTGATACCCGGTTTTGTTAGGCGCATTTAGCTAATCTACCGCGCCTCGGGTTCCGCTCGGAGTGCCGGATCCTCTTCCGGCCGCTCCTCAATGATATCTCCTCGGTACGTCTCCGCCGCTGTAACGACAGCTATGATGGTTATAAGCGCCATCCCGGCCAGGTACCAAGCGACCGCCGGATAACCGTAGTAGCCAAGCAGCGCGGTGGCGATGAGCGGCGAGAGTCCGCCCGCGAGCACCGACGCCAGCTGGTAGCCCAGAGAAGCTCCACTGTAGCGGACGCGCGTGCTGAACATCTCGCAGAAGTAGGCCGCCTGCGGACCATACATCGCGTCGTGGCCAAGGACCAGTGACAGTATGATGGCCAGCCAGATCAAGAGGGTCGATTCGGTATTCATGAGCCAGAAGAAGGGGAAGGCGAACAGCAGCGAGAATACCGCGCCGAAGAGGTACACCGGCCGCCGGCCGACGCGATCAGAGAGCCACCCCCAAAACGGGAGGCTGGCGAGCCCGATGGCGGCGGCGATCAGGACGCCGGTCTGAGCGGTACTACTCCCCAGTCCCAGTGCAGTGGTGACGTAGGTGAGCACGAAGATGCTAAAGACGTAGAAGGCTCCGTTCTCGGCGATGCGCATGCCCATGGCCTGAAGGACCTGCTTGGGATAAGTGCGCACCACGTCTACTATAGGCATTCCAGCCTCGGTCTGGCTCTCCCTCACCTGTTCAAAGGCCGGCGTCTCCGAGATGCGTAGCCGGATGAACAGCCCCACCCCTATCAGGATGATGCTCAGCAGGAACGGTATCCGCCAACCCCAGGCCAGCCACGCCTCCTCCGACATGCTCTGGTTGACGAGGAGAAAGACAAGGTTCGCGCTCAGGAGCCCCGCCGGAACTCCTATCTGGGGCCAGCTACCATAGAAGCCTCGCCTGTTGGGAGGCGAGTGCTCCACCGCCATCAGCACCGCGCCACCCCATTCTCCCCCGATACCGAAGCCCTGGAGAAGGCGCATCGCGAGGAGCAGGATCGGCGCCCAGATTCCGATGCTTTGATATGTCGGCAAGAGACCTATGGCGAACGTTGCGAGCCCCATTATCAGTAGCGTGAGGACCAGCATCGCCTTGCGGCCGATCTTGTCGCCGTAGTGGCCGGCGACTATACCGCCGACCGGCCGGGCAAAGAAGCCAACAGCATACGTACCAAAAGCGAGCAGCGTGCCCGTGAGCGGCTCGTAGCTGGGGAAGAACAGCTGGTTGAAGACCAGGGCAGCCGCGGTTCCGTAGAGAAAGAAGTCGTACCACTCAACGGTGGTACCTATCATGCTCGCGAAGGCTACCTTTTTGATCGATACTCGTTCCCCTACATCCTCTCCTCCGAGCCTGTCCATCGCCCCGTGTTGGTCATCATTATTAGCCATCATCGCCTCCTCTCTCCATAATCCCTCCCATTCAGACTTCGGGCCTAACTAACACTGCCTCTAATATCCCCTAACCCACAGTAAATATTCTCACCAAACTTTACCCCCTTCGCCACCTACTCCTATGCCCTGGATAAAACGAAGTACAACGAGCAGGATCGGCGCCCAGACGCCTATCGAGTTGTAGATCGGTAAGTGACCCATCAAGAACGTTGCAACACCCATGATCAGGAGCGCCAAAATGAGCCTGGTCTTGTCCCCGTAGTGATCGAAGACTATCCCGCCTAACGGGAGCGTCGCGAAGCCGACCGCGTAAGTACCGAAAGCCGCCAGAGTACTCGCGAGCGGCTCGAAGCTCGGGAAGAATAGCTTGGTCATAGCCTGCGGGCGGGGTTGAACACCAGCGCCGCCGCCATCCCTTACAGGAAGAAGTCGTATCACTCGATGCTGGTGGCGATGAAGCTCGAAACTATAACCGGCCTTATAGAGGAAGCCTGGTCCTCTTGCTGCCCGCCGACCCTACCCACGCTCATCGCCTAAAGATCCGGATGCACTCTGCATTTTAGAAGCACCTACCCTTTCTCTGTCCCTATTCCCTCAGAGAAGGTTACGGCAGACACAAACCCAGGTCAAATCTCGAGCGATACGCTAACCCCGCGTACAGGTTTCCAAGGGTCGAACAAAGTACGAGCCCCTCCTTGCGCTCGGTAGCGCCCAAACCAGCCCAAGCGAGAGGAGGTCTCTGCCGGTAGACCTCAAACACCTCCATCGTCGCCGTTTTCTACAAAGTGGATAACTGGTTTATCCAGCAGGAGAAGTTGCGAAGACGCGGGCCAGAGCCCGAACTTTCCGATTCCGGGGTGCTGGCCATGGAGATCGTGGACGAGGCCTACCTGCGAAGGTTTGGACTCTTTCACTCCTTCTGTCGAGTTATCGGGCTTCAAACGCCGATGAAGCATTTGTAGAGTCAAGCGGATCACGATTCGGAGGCAGGGGTTCCGGATAGAATGTCTGGTGTGTTCGTGTAGAGGCTACGCTTATTCGAGTAAGGGGTGAACGTTCTTGTCCCAAGAGGTTGCGGAGAGGTTCAAAGAGGCGCTGTGGAGGCTCGAAGAGAGCCGGGACGTGGAGGGACTCGTGGAGATCCACACGGAGGATTGCGATGTGGGCAACGTCGCGGTGCCCAAGACCTTCAGTGGTCACGATGGGCTGCGCGAGTTCTGGACGAACTACCGCAGGACTTTTGATGAGATGAAGTCCGAGTTTCGCAACGTCTTCGCCGACGAGGCGGGTCACGCCGCCCTGGAGTGGACCACCGAGGGCACCGAGGGCGGAGAGACCATCTCCTACGGGGGTGTAAGCATCCTGGAGATCGAAGGTAACAAGGTCAAGCGCTTCATGGCCTACTTCGACCCCCGCAGCCTGACCGAGCAGATCGTGGAGTAGGGTCCGGCCTCCGGCGGGAGAGCCGTCAGCTCTTGCCTGTGTATCTCCGCAACCGCGCGAACGGCCACGCGGCCGCTACGACCCGGCTCAACGCTCGCAAGATATCGATTTTGCTGACCGCTGACGAGCGAAACCTAGATGCCACCGATCTTCGAGATGGGCCAGAAGCGTGCGAACGCCTCACCCTTTATGTTCTCGTACGGCACGGGTCCGAAGACGCGTGAGTCGGCAGAGTTGGCGCGGTTGTCGCCCATCACGAAGACGTGATCCTCGGGGACGGTCGTCGGGCCGTAGTACCCTCTGAACGGCTCATCTTCGTTCAGATAGGGCTCCTCTTGCGGCTGTCCGTTTACAAAGAGGAGGCCGCCCTGAACCCGGATCTCATCCCCCTCCACCCCCACTACGCGCTTGATGAGCGTGTCCTCGTCGCTATCTTCGATGCTATCGAAGACGACGATATCTCCCCTCTCCGGCTCGGTGAAGCGGTAGATGAACTTGTTGGCGAGTACCCGATCCTTTATCTCCAGCGTCGGGATCATGCTCCCCGACGGGATGCGAAAGGCCTGTACGATGAACGGCTGCACGACCCCGAAGACGAGCGCAAACGCGACGATGATGGTCATGATGAACTCGGCGGGACCGCCGCCCTTCTTTTTCCGGCGCTCCGCGCGCAACTCCCGCCGGCTCTTCGGGACGGCCTCTCCGGGCGGTAGCTCCTCCGTCACCTTCTTGGAGCGGCCCGGCAGGCGTAAGCGGGCGACAAGTCCGGCGATGCCCCTCTCCTTTCGCCGCTGCCGGCGTAGCTCGCGCCGGCTCTCGGGGACCTCTTCTTCCCGCAAGCGCTCCTCGCTCAACGTCAGAGCGGCCCTATCCTGTCCAGGGGCCAGAAGATCAGGAACGCCTCGCCCTCTATATTCTCGTAGGGCACCGGCCCGAAGAAACGTGAGTCCCGGGAGTTGGCCCGGTTGTCGCCCATCGCGAAGACGTGTCCCTCGGGCACCGTCTTTGGGCCGTAGTAGCTGCGGTCCAGGAACTCCCGGTTGACGTAGGGGTCCACCTGGGGCTCGCCGTTCACGTAGAGTACCCCGTCACGCACCTCGACCGTGTCCCCCGGTACGGCGACGACCCGCTTTATCAGGTCCTCTTCCCCACCCTCGACGCTCTTGAAGACGACTACGTCGCCCCGCTCGGGATCCGTGAAGCGGTAGATGAACTTGTTGACAAAGAGCCTGTCCCCGATCTCCAAAGTCGGAACCATGCTCTCCGACGGGATGCGGAAGGCTTCCACCACGAACGGCCTGACAAAGCCGAAGACGAGCGCGAAGGAGACGAGGAGTATGACCAGGAACTCCAGCACTCCCCCGCTCTTTTTGGGCGAGCGGCGCCCGTACCGGTCCTCGGGCGCGGTCTCCAGGTTCTGCTTAAAGCGTTTCTCGGCCACAGGCGCTCAGGATACCGCACCCGGCGCCATAAGGCTCTTGAAGAGCGGATGCCGAGGCCTCCGGCGCTCTCGATGCTTCACAGAGGAGGGCCTTGATGCGCGGCGTCCAGAAGAGCAAGAAAGCTCGCCCTCCATGTTCTCGTACGGTATGGCCTCGACGAAACGTGAGTCCCGGGAGTCGTCAGGCTCTCAGAGGGTAGTCTCGTTCGTAAAGCTGCGGTCGTCTTCGAGGTGTATCAGGACGTCCGAGTTGGGCAGGCTGCGCCGTATCCTCTCTTCGAGGTCGTCGGAGAGCTTATGCGCCTCCCCGAGCGTGGTCTCGGCCTTTAGCTGGAGATGAAAGTCTATGTGCCGCTGGGACCCGCTCTTGCGTGCCCTGAGCTTGTGGAAGCCCCGGATCGCCGCCTCGCTCCGGACACAGTCTTCTATTACCCGCTCGACCACGTCCAGCTCACCCGGCGGCAGGCTCTCGTCGAGGAGGACGCGGGTACTGCCCGAGACGAGGCGGAGCGCAGTCCACAGGATCGCAAGCCCTATGAGCGCCGCGATGATCGGGTCGAGTACCGTCCAGCCGGTCGCCAGAGCGGCGGCGAGCCCCACGGCCACGCCCGCCGCCCCCCAGACGTCCGTGCGCAGGTTGTACCCCTCGGCCGCCAAAGCCCGGGAGTCCGTCTCGCGCGCCACGCGCAGGAGCCACCCGGAGACGAACAAGTTCACGACGGCCGAGAGGGCCATCACCAGGATACCGAGGCCCAGGAGCTCCAACTCCGCGCCGTTCAAGATGTTGTCCACCGCGCCGTAGACGACGTAGCCGCCCACCGCGAAGAGCACAAGCCCCTCGAAGACGCCAGCCAGGTTCTCGAAGCGCCCGTGACCGTAGTGGTGATCCTCGTCCGGCGGCGAATTCGAGCGCCGCACGGCGACGAGGGCCACGACCGAGGCCACGAGATCGGTCGCCGAGTGGACAGCTTCGGAGAGGACGCTTACCGAGCCCGTCATTACGCCCGCCACCAGCTTCACGGTGAGCAGGATGGCATTCGAGGAGATCGAGAAAAGAACCGTGCGCGACTTCTTGTCCATGCCTGTCAGGACCAACTCATCCACCTATTGGGTTTAGAGCCTTTGTTCCGACGCACGACCGCGCAGGTGCTCCTCGATAAGCAGGACGTGGCCCAGGTTCTTCTGGCGTCCAAGAGCGCGTTTGAACGCCCGTATGTCCTCCAGTTGCGCGAAGGGCAGACCTCCCATGATTGCGGCACCGTCAATGATGGCCTCAAGATCCATCCCTAACCACCCCGCGAAGACCTCTATATCGCCGTCCCCGAGCCTCACGACGGGGTCCCCCTTCGGTGCCACGAGGACAGGGCCCAGACTCCTCGCCCTCGCCCGAGCTACACCACGGGCCACCAGGTCTACGTCGTTGATGTCTTCAACGAGGCCGTGGACCAGGAGTGGGCCGCTGCCAAAGACAGCGTAGTCCCCCAAGGCGAATCGTAGCGCCTTAACCTTCTCCAGGAGCGTATGTTCGTACATGTGCACCACGAGGCTAAAGTATATCCAGGGCGTCGTTCAGGGTGCGTAGCGCGATCACGACCATGAAACCGGCGAAGCCGAGCCGTATCGCCTTCTCCGGAAGCCAGTCGCGCAACCGCACGCCTAGCCAGGCCCCGATCATGGCCCCCACGACGAGCGGCACGAGGCTTACGAGGTCGCTGAAGCCCGTGTAGATGTACCCTGCCGAGGCAACGATGCCGGTGAAGAGGACCACCGCGAGGCTCGTCGAGATCGCGCGCTTCGTCGATAGCCCGAAGCCGAGCATCAGCAGGGGCACCAGCACTACCCCGCCCCCGATCCCCACGAGCCCCGAGAGCGTCCCGATGCCCGCCCCGTAGAGTGAGACGAGGGGGCGCGACATCCCCTTACCCGCCACAGGAGGTCCGCCGGCCCGCCCCCGGCCCGTGGGGTAGGCGAGGGCCAGGAGTATCATCGAGAAGACGAACTGCACCAACGCCGTCGGTGAGATGGTGCTTATATAGACCCCGATCAGGGACGCCGGCGCCACCGAGGCGGCGAGGAGTAGCGCCGGTCGCCACTCGGCCGGATCCTCGCTGCGAACATTACGCACCGTCCCGGAGAGAGAGCTGAAGACGACGATGACCAGACTCGCCGCGACGGCCTCCTTGATGTCCCACCCCGCCGCGTATACGAGTGTGGGCACGAAGACGATCCCGCCGCCCACTCCCCCGAGCCCCGAGAGCACCCCTCCGAAGAGTCCCAGGACCGTCAGGACCACAAGCTGAAAGAGACTCTCCACCATCCCATTCTAGCGGAGGAGGTCTACCGGCGCGGTCGCCCTAAGAGGCCCGCGAGGACCGGCTGGAACGCCAGCGCAGGAAGAGGTAGACGGCACCTACTAGGACCGCCAGAGCAACCGCATAGTCCAGGTAGTGCAAGAAGTCACCGACCGTATCCCAGTTCTCCCCGAGCAGGTACCCCAGGTAGGTCAGGGCGAAGACCCACGGCACGCATCCCAGAAAGGTGTAGAAGGTGAACTTCGGGAAGTTCATCCGGGCGGTTCCGGCGGGGAAGGAGATGAACGTGCGCACCACCGGCAGGCAGCGTGAGACGAAGACCGCAAGCTCACCGTACCTGTCGAACCACTTCTCGGCTACCTTCAGATGATGCGCCCGCACCCCGACGTAGCGCCCGTACTTGAACCACAGCTCCCGCCCCCCCCACAGACCGATGAAGTAGGCGACCCAGGAGCCGACCAGATTCCCCAGGACCCCCGCGGCCACCGCCCCGAAGAACCCCATCCGGCCCTGTGAGACCAGGTAACCGGCGAACGGCGAGATCGCCTCCGAAGGGATCAAGATACCCATGCTCTCCAGCAGCATCAGCCCGAAGACCGCGAAGAGACCGTTCTCCCCGATGGTCGCCGTAACCCAGTCTATGAGCGGTTGCAGAATCGCTTCGAGCACGGAGGGGAAGCTATCACCTCCAGGCGGTTTTTTCCACACGCCGGCCGGAGCAGCCCCCGTAACGGGTCACTCCTCCCCTTCGACCTTCCCGGAAGGATGCCTGCGAAACGTGCGCCAGAGAAAGTAGCTCAGCCCGATAAAGCTGATCCACAACGGCGCCACGAGGAACCCGGCGAGCACGTCGGTCGGGTAGTGAACGCCGAGGTAGAGCCGCGAGAAGCCGATGAGCAGCACGAGGACGATACCCAGCACGGCTACCGCCCAGCGCCTAAACCCCGTAAGCCGCCACGCCAGGAGCAGGCCCAGGGTACCGTAAAATCCGACGGCGAGGGTGGCGTGGATGCTCGGGAAGGAGTAGAAAGAGGCAGTATAGCCTGAGTCGAAGAGCTCCGGGCGGGAGCGCTGAAAGACGGTCTTGAGGGTCGTGGTCAGGACCAGACCGCCGCCGGTAGAGATTACGAGCAGGGCGGCGGAGACCTTGCGCCCCCGCCGGTAGAAGGCGTACGCGAGGATGGCGAGGAGGGGGAGTATCATCCAGTAGTAGCCGAGGGTAGTGACTATGCGCATCGGCTCGTCCAGCCAGGTTGGGGAGTTAGCGTGGATCCAGAGCAGGACCGTCTCGTCGAACCGGCGGCTCTCGCCCTCTACGACGTCCTTCACGATCTTGGCGAAGAGGAGGATTACGCCCAGCGAGAGCAGGAGACCGGCGGCGAGCCCGACCGTGAGCGTCAGCCCCAGCCGGCGCGAGATCCTGCGGCTGATCTCTTTGCGAAGAAGACCTTTATTTAACATGGAGAGGATTCTACTCCGGGAGCCCGGCGAACGGCTGCGTATAATCACCCGGGAGAGAGACGAGGAGGTCCCCTTGAAGAACGCCGATGTCGCCCGCGCCCTGGATACGATAGCCGCGCTCATGGAGCTGAAAGACGAGGCGTACTACCGCGTCCTCGGCTACCGCCGTGCCGCCGAGTCGGTGATCGCTCTGGGCCGCCCGGTGCGCGAGGTCGAGGACCTCAAGGAGCTGCCCCACGTCGGGGGAACCATAGCCGCCGTAATACGCGACCTAGCCGAGGACCGCACCCCCCAGCTCCTCGCCGACCTCCTCGAAGAGATCCCCGCCGGCCTCGTCGAGGTGACCCGCCTGCCCGGCGTCGGTCCGCGCACGGCGGGGCGGCTGTGGCGGGAGCTTGGCGTGACGAGCGTCGAGGAGCTTGGCGAGCTGGAAGAGGGCAGGCTCGCCTCCCTCAAGGGCTTCGGCAAGAAGAGCGAGGAGCGCATCCTGCGCGCCGCCCGGACCTACAACGCCGCCGAACGCCGCATGCTCCTCGACGAGGCCACGGCTCTGGGAGAGCACGTCCTCGGCTTCGTCCGCTCGCACCCGGCCTGCGAAGAGGCGGAGCTCGCAGGCTCTCTGCGCCGCCAGAAGGAGACCATCGGCGACCTCGACATCGTCGCCGCGAGCAGCGACGGCAAGGCTCTGGCCGACGCCTTCGCTGGAGCCCCGTTTGTGGACGAGGTCCTGGCGCACGGGCCGTCGAAGGTGTTCATCAAATGCGGCGGGGTGGAGGTGGATTTGAGGATCGTGGAGCCCAAGGCTTACGGCTCGCTCCTGCACCATTTCACCGGGAGCCAGGCGCATAACATCGTGCTGCGCGAGCGGGCCGTGAAGATGGGGCTGAACATCTCCGAGTACGGCCTAGCGGAGGCCGGGACGCAGCGTTACGAGCCCGTGGCGTCGGAGGCGGAACTCTATGAGAGGCTCGGCCTCGCCTACATCCCCCCGGAATTGAGAGAAGATGCCGGCGAGACACGCGCCGCCGAGAAGGGGGAGCTACCGGACCTCGTCGAGGTCGGCGACGTGCGCGGCGACCTGCACGTCCACACTAACTACTCCGACGGCCGGGGCACCATCGGGAGTATGGCCGAGGCCGCCATCGCCCTGGGCTACGAGTACCTGGTCTTCTGTGACCACTCCCAGAGCCTGAAGGTAGCCAACGGCCTCTCCCCCGCCCGCCTGAAGGAGAAGCTCAAGGCAGTACGAGCCGCCGACGAGAGGTACCCCGAGATACGCCTCCTCTGCGGCTCGGAGGTGGACATCCTCAAGGACGGCGCGCTCGACTACGAGGACGCGCTCCTGGCGGAGTTGGACTTCGTGGTAGCCTCTATCCACACCTCGTTCGGGATAGGCGAGGAGGCGATGACGCAGCGCATGATCCGGGCCATGAACAACCCCCATGTCAACACCATCGCCCACCCAACAGGCCGCGTGCTAAACCGCCGCGAGCCCTACGAGGTAAACGTCTCGCGCCTCATAAAGGAAGCGAAGGCCACGAACACCGCC
>JADDPM010000206.1:1546-3002 GCA_016781885.1 Rubrobacter sp. | reverse complement strand
CTGGCAGGTGATCGTGCGAGCGGCCGAGGAGATAGAGGCGGACTACATAGTAATGGGACCGCTCAGAGCCTCGACACTGCTCGAAACCTCGGTGATGGATCGCGCGTTGACCGGAGGGGCGTGCAGGCGGGTACTTAGGTACGCTGGATGCCCCGTTCTATTGGTCCGTTGATGAAAAATATGCATGAGGGCGAAGATAAGCACAAGCCTTCTGCGCCGCTGGCAGGATCGTCTCCTGGCAAATGCTCGGGGAGGTCCAGACAGTCCACTGGAAATATTAGAGCAGGCTGATAAAATTTTTAGCGTTTGCTAAAAACAGTAAAGGAGGCGCAGGGTGAAGAACTACCCGAACGGCGGTTTCCCGGAGCTCTTCGAATTGCTCGAGGACTACGCTGGGGGCCCGGAAGATCGGCAGGCGATGGCGCTCAAGGTTATCGGGGGGGCGTACCTGCCGGAGATGGAGGCTGGTTGCATGAGGGACGCCAAACAGATAGTCGAAGGCATTCTGGAGCAGCACGGTTACTTCGTGCCACACGGCAAGAGCGGCGGTTTGCATCCGCAGAGCGTCTACGCGGTGATGAACGTCGCCAGGTACAGCGGCAAGGAGGAGGACATTAGATGGGGGGCGAGCCGCTTGTTCAGGATCATGGAGGCCCTGGGCAAGAAGGCGAAGAGCGGAGAGGGATACCTCAAGTACGCGGCGGATGCGACGTTGCTGTCGACCGGTCTGGCGCAGCTCTCCAGCGCGGCTCAGGCGTCCCGGGCAAGATTCATCAGCTCGACGAACTGATTTGGCGACAGAGGGGATAGATGGGCAGCCGCGCCACCGAAGGAGAGCTCGTCCATCACCTCACCTGAGAACACGGCAGCGTCTCCGAAGCTCTCCGGAATCGCTCACGCCATGGTTTCGTACGCAAGTCCGGGGCAGGAGAGGTCGCGCTCACGGATAAAGGACAGAATACAGCGCGCCGAGTCGTGGAGAACAATGCGGCCGCTACATAACTTCTTTGAGGCTTCGGCACCTCTTCAGGGTTGGACTTCGCTCTTTGACTCCGGCTTCTCGCGACGGATCAAAGCTTTCCTTGATCGGGCACCAGATGATCTTGGCATGGCGGAGTAACCTGAGTATGCCGTTCCGGATGGCTTCGCGTCCGGCGAGTGTTCTGTGCTTTACGCACCTCTCGGGTACAGGTAAACTTTGTGTTAACAACTTAAGCTGCGAAGCTTACTGGGGATGGAGGTACAGAATGGCTCTCGACGATTATTTAGAGTCCGAGGTAGCGGTCGCGGTAGCGGCGACGGCGGCGATCATGTCGCCGCGGGCGCGTAAGCTGTTGCGCCGGGGCGCAGTCTACGGGCTCGCGGGGGTGCTCATGGCCGGCGACGCGATCTCTTCGGCCGCCCGCAACGTGGCCCCCGGCGTCCAGCAGGCCGCCGCTTCGGCCGCGAGCGTGGC
>JADDPM010000206.1:0-1498 GCA_016781885.1 Rubrobacter sp. | reverse complement strand
TGCCCAAGCCCCGGGCAGCGAAACTTGACGGACGAGGTCCGCGACGAGGAGACCCGGGGGCCGGAGCCGGATAGACCGGCGACGGAGCGCGCCGAGGAGTTGGTTGACCGCGCGGCG
Source organism: Rubrobacter sp. (assembly GCA_016781885.1). Taxonomy (GTDB): domain Bacteria; phylum Actinomycetota; class Rubrobacteria; order Rubrobacterales; family Rubrobacteraceae; genus Rubrobacter_F. The sequence continues at coordinate 1,381 of JADDPM010000206.1, read as the reverse complement.
CGGGGAGCTGGTTATCTCGTCTCCCTCGTCGGCCTGCGCCTCCTTAGGGGCGCGAGCCTCGCCCGCGAGGAAGCCGAGGACATCTGGGCGGAGGCCCAGAACCTGAGGCGTGAGAGGCAGGGCGCTGAGCCCGAGGTGGCCGAGCCCGAGGTGGCCGAGCCCGAGGTGGGCAGCGAGGACACCACGGAGACTATCAAAGCCACCGAGGCGGCCCGTCGCAAGGCCGAGGAGTTGGGCCTGAACCTCGCGGAGATTTCGGGAACTGGGGCGAGCGGCCGGATCACCATGAGAGACGTCGAAACGAGAGCGCCGGCTGATAGCACGTAGAGCAGTCCTCCAGCCGCAGAGCTTCGCGCCGTTCTCGAGACGTAATAGAAGGGCATCTCGGGGTGCCAGACGGGGCGTCGAAACCGCGTCCTGCCCGCGCCCCACCTTACGAATCACATGAGAAGTCGGGAGATTAAATGGGTTTAGCCGTTGCTGGGGAGCCGCGCGTCGTCCACGCGATACCGGGCCGGATGCGAGTGCACCTGCCGGGCTGGGAGGGGCGTAGGCCTCGCGGCCTGGAGGCCAGGCTGCGCCAGGTGCAGGGAGTAAGCAGCGCGCGAGCCAACCCGCTGACCGGCAACGTCCTGATCCGGTTCGACCCGACCGCGACCGATGACGAAGATGTCCTCCGGGCGGTGCGGGAGGTGGAATCGGACGAACCGGCCGGTGATCCTGAAGAAGAACCGGCGCCCCCGCCAGTACAGCACGAACGAAGCGGGCAGTTAAGACGCGCGCGCATCGCGATGCGAGGCCTGGATCGCGACCCGGGTCTTGCCCGTGACGTGGTCGAAAGCCTCGAACGGCGACCGGGGGTCGTGCGAGCTAGCGCGAGCCGGCTCACCAGCCGTGTGCTGGTCGAGTTCACCGAGCACCAGGTGGCTCTAGAGGATCTAGTAGCCGAGGTCTCGAGCCTGGAGTTGCCGGCGCACCCCGACGAGGAGCTGCCCACCCACCCGCTCGACCCTGGTCCGGCGAGGCAGACCGAGACACGCACGGCCGGAGCCGGCTTCGGGCTCGGACTGCTCGGCACGCGGCGGTTGGCCGGCCTCAAAGGGCCGCCGGTCGGCGGCGCCATCCCCGCCGTAGCCAACGGCGCGATCGGCATATTGCGAGGCTTCCCCGTGCTCAGGAACGGGCTACGCGAGATTCTCGGGACGGATACGGCCGACCTTGTCTTTAGCGCGGCCGGCATAGCCCTCCAGGTCCTCTCCGGCAGTCCGCTCGGCCTGGCGCTCAGCGGCGTGGAGGCGCTGCGCCTCTTTACCGAGATCCGCGCGCGGAGGGCCGCCTGGCGCCGCTACGAGGAGGAGGTAGAGAACGCCCCCCCTGCTCG
>JADDPM010000205.1 GCA_016781885.1 Rubrobacter sp. | reverse complement strand
TCTAACCGCGTTCTACGTCGTACCCGGGTGCGCTTGACAAGGGAGGAGCCCTCGCCTCCGCAGGACTCCACCAGGTAACTGCTGTGTCGTTCTCGGTAGGGTTGAGGCTCGTACGCCCGGTTCGCGCAGGCGATGATAATCTTGCCTGTTTGATTTCAGACGCAAGGGGCGTATGATGCTTGGAGATGTCGGGACGGCAATTTTTATAAGGGTATGGGTGATTTGGCGGAGGCGGTAACAAACACCAAGTATGTTTTCGTGACAGGGGGCGTGGTCTCCTCTATCGGGAAGGGGACTAGTGCCGCGGCGCTGGGGATGTTGCTCAAGAGTCGGGGCTACAGGGTTGTCCTGCAGAAGTTCGACCCGTACATTAACGTCGATCCCGGGACCATGAACCCCTACCAGCACGGCGAGGTCTTCGTGACGGAGGACGGGGCGGAGACGGACCTGGATCTCGGCCACTACGAACGCTTCCTCGACGAGAACCTCGGTAAGCTCTCAAACGTCACGACCGGCAGCGTTTACTGGGAGGTCATCCAGCGCGAGCGGCGGGGGGATTACCTCGGGGCGACCGTGCAGGTCATCCCGCACATTACAAACGAGATCAAGAACCGCATAGGACGCCTCGGTCGTGACAAGGACGTCGTTATAACCGAGATCGGCGGCACGGTTGGCGACATCGAGAGCCTGCCGTTTCTAGAGGCCATAAGGCAGTTCCGCAACGACGTGGGCCGCAAGAACGTGCTCTACGTCCACGTCTCCTACGTACCGTACATCGAGGCGGCGGGAGAGTTGAAGAGCAAGCCGACCCAGCATTCGGTGCAGACGCTGCGCCAGATCGGTATCTCGCCCGACATCATCATATGCCGGGCGGACAGGCCCATAGACGAGGACGTGCGGCGCAAGATCTCGTTGTTCTCGGACACGGAGCTGGATTCGGTAATACCCGCGGAGAACGCCCCGACGCTGTATGCGATCCCGCTGACACTCCACGACGAGCGACTCGACGAGCTGGTCCTGGAGAAGTTGAGCCTGCCCGCCCCGCCCCCTGAGCTCACCGAGTGGCGGGCGCTCGTAGACAGGATGCTCTCGGCCGATGAGTCGGTGAGAATCGCCATCGTCGGCAAGTACGTGAAGCTACAGGACTCGTACCTTTCGATCGTGGAGGCTCTCGGTCACGCGGGCGGGGAGCACGGCGTGAAGGTCGAGATCGACTGGGTGGACGCCGAGGACCTGACGGACCGGGCCTCGACTGCGGAGCGTCTGGCCGGTGCGGACGGGGTCCTGGTTCTGCCCGGCTTCGGCGACCGCGGGACCGAAGGGAAGATAAAGGCTGCCCGGTACGCGAGGGAGGGTGGTACTCCTTACCTCGGGCTGTGTCTTGGGATGCAGATCGCCGTGATCGAGTACGCCCGCAACGTGGCGGGCTTGGAGAAGGCGAGCTCTGCGGAGTTCGACCCCGAGAGCCCGCACAAGGTCATTGACATCATGCCGGATCAGGTAGGCGTCGAGATGGGCGGGACGATGCGTCTAGGCCGCTACCCGTGCAAGTTGCAGCCGGGCACTCTGGCCGGCGAGGTCTACGGCGGGGAGGCCGATAGCGGCCTCGTCCACGAGCGCCACCGCCACCGCTACGAGGTGAACAACGGCTACCGGGACGCCTTGTCCGTGGCCGGTATGGTCTTCTCCGGCACCTCGCCGGACAGCAGGCTCGTCGAGATCGCCGAGGTCGAAGATCACCCGTTCTTTATCGGGAGCCAGTTCCACCCGGAGTTCAAGAGCCGGCCCTTGAGGCCCCACCCTCTCTTCAAGGGCTTCGTCCAGGCTTGTCGTGGTAAACGAAGAGAAGGCGGTGAGGCGGACCGGGAGGCCGACCAGCAAGTCCCGTCGCCAGCCGGGGAGCGGACCGTCCGCTGAGAGGCGTAGGCGCGGTGCCGAAGACCTACCCTGGCCGCAACGGAGTGTCGAGAGAGCCTCCCGTCCTCGCGCTCCTACCCGGGGAGCCTTCAGGCAAGATCTCCACCATCAACGCAGGGGCGGTCTCGCTCGAGGCTACACTCGCTTACCGCCCCGGCGAAGAGATGCCTGACGGCCCAACTATCGAAGTGTTGCGCCTCTCCGGCGCGAGGTTGCGCTACCTTCAAAGCCACGATGACCCGTCGGGGACGCGCCGGCTCTCCTGCGAGATACGCGCCCTGTGCGCCGGCCGCCTGGCTGCCGCTCTAGACGTTGTACTACGCTGCGTGACCGAGCACGCTGCTCTAGCCGAAGCCGTGCTCGAGACCCGCGCCGTCCGCCTCGCGGCTCCTACAATTCCCCCTGCCGTCCTCGTGGAGAGGCTCGCGCGGCATCTGTGGGGAGCCGGGCTTCGCGTGAGCTTCGGTCCCTCGTGGGCTCCCGTCCCGGCTGGTACCGGCATCTCTGTTGGGAGCCGGAGCCTCGACGCGGCGTTCGAAGGCCTTCTCCGCGACTATCCTGAGTGGTGACCGCTCCCCGCCAGCCTCGCGACGCGCGGGTGGATAGGAGGCTGTCTTCAAGGTAACCTTTCCGAGTATGAGATGGTATCTCCTGGACAAATTATCCTCCTCTGCGCGGCGCTCGATAGGCGTATAGAGGTGGCTGCTTGAGGATCGGGGTCGTTCGCGAGCTTACGCCCGGAGAGAGCCGGGTCGCCCTAACGCCGCACGCGGTCCACGAGCTTACCCGCGCCGGACACAGGGTCTTTGTGGAGGCCGGCGCTGGTGCGGAGTCGGCGATTTCGGACGTAGAGTATGAGGGGGCGGGGGCGAGGCTCGTCAGGGGCCCCGAGACCGTGTGGCGTGACTCCGAACTCGTCGCGAAGGTCTACGGTCCCGTGCCTGACGAGTACGGGTATCTGAGGGAGGGACTCATACTGATGGCCTTCCTCTCTCTGAGCGTGAACCTCCGCCTGCTGGAGGCGCTTCTCGAGTCCCGGTGCGCTGCGTTCTCGGTTGAGACCGTCCAGGACGGACGGGGTTCTCTGCCCATCCTCAAGC
>JADDPM010000204.1 GCA_016781885.1 Rubrobacter sp. | reverse complement strand
CTCGACTACGACGAAGCCGAGTTCGAGAAGCAGTTCGGCAAGGACTTTGTCCGCGAGAATTTCCCCGAGCTCGCCCAGCGCCTGAAAGTCCTTCCCGAGTGGACCGAGGAGGCCATAGAGGAGGCCGTCCGCGGCCTCGCCGCCGAGAGGGAGAAGGGGGCGCGCCACCTCATCCATCCCCTGCGGTTCGCCACGACGGGCCGCACCGTGAGCGCCGGCCTCTTCGAGACCATGCTGCTCCTGGGCAGGGAGCGTTCCCTGCAGAGGATCGAGGACGCTGCCGAGAAGATGCAGCGGCTCTCCGTGGGCTAGCCGACGACCGGCCGGCCTAACCCGCTTTGACGTAGCCCCACTCTTCCGATAAACTCTGCCGGCTTCTAAGCACGGCCCCATCGTCTAGAGGCCAAGGACATCGCCCTCTCACGGCGAAAACCCGGGTTCGAATCCCGGTGGGGTCACTCTCAGGAATCCGCTCGTTGGGCGGGTTCTCTATGCCTCCGCACCGAACCTGGTTGTCAACCCAACCAACTTGACACGACCGGAACGGGTCCGAGTTGGGGTCAACTCTCTCCCAGAGATCTACTCTGCGCACCGTCTGTGCTGAGAGCCTGAACGATCCGGCGGCGGCACCCGAAATCGGGAACGCGGTGTATGGTCCGCGATCTCTTGGTTCCTCGTGGGCCCGCATTCTGATCCTGGCGGTCTGACCACCCCCCGGTACAGTTGTGCGGGAACGCTCACCGGCGCAGGCCATCGAAGAACGAACCCCAAAGTCGGCTTCTTGTGTCACACTACTTGGACGATGCCGTTAGGGGGATTCTAAGGCCCTCTAGAGAGAGGGCTAGTGGTTCATCGAGCGCCGCGACGGTATAGACTAGGGATAAGAGGGTCTAGGAAGGACAAGTTGGTGGATCAGATCAGGAAACGCCTAAGCGATCTGTCGTCGCGCTTGGCTTCTGTTGGCCGAGTACGGTTGTTGGTGAGCCTCGTCGTGGTCCTGTTCTTCGCGTGGCTGGTCTCTCCGGTCTTCCACGCCCTGGTGATGGCATTGTATGTAAACTGGCCTTTCTTCCTTGTGGTAGTGGTCGGTACGGTTCTCGGTGCTTACCTTTGGAGCATAGGGGACAGGGATCCGGCCAAGATCGTGGCAGTAGTTGCTGCTATCGCGGCCCTGGCCTATTTGTTCGTGTCCGCGCCTCTACGGGACCTGCGGTACCTGGACTCGATAGAAGCCGAAGAGATCGAGGAGATGCCCGACACGACGGGTCTAAGGTTTCTCCCCTACGATGTGGCCGCGCGTTTCGGGCTGAACACCCAGGACGAACCCACCCTGGTGCTCGGGGATTTCGAACCCTTGGATAACGGTGAGGGCGGGATAGATTGGGTGGCCCCGAGGGAACCCAACGGTCTGTGGAACTCCGTGGTCAACAACCAGGACGGGGCCGTGGTCATCCGGCCCGATGGGTCAGCCGAGACCTTGGACCAGGAATTCAAGCGGGGCGAGGGTATGGCCCTTTACAGGAACGTCGGCTGGCAGCTCAAGAGGGAGAGGTTCTTCGCGCAACACACGAACCAGTATTACGTTCTCGACGGCGAAGAACTGCTCGGGGTAGTCCCGTACATAAGCTACGGGTTCTCTTTCCCGGTGATGGTTCCCCGGTGGGGCGGGGTTTTGGTCGTTCACCCCGACGGAGAGATCGAAGACCTCTCTCCCGAGGAAGCCACAAAGGATGGGCGCTTCGAAGGGGAGAGGCTCTATCCCGAGGACTTGGCGAGAAAAGTCGGCGACGTCTGGAAGTACCGTAACGGCTACTGGAACACCTGGTTTGCCCACAAAGGCGAGGCCCAAATTCCCCAGATAGACCCACCCGAGGTCCAGAACACGCTCGATGAGCAGCCCGCGACCTCTCAGGGAACCTCGACCAACCAGATGCCCTTCCTCATCCCCACGGCAGATGAGCCGCAGTGGTTTCTGGCCGCCGAGCCCTACGGCAGAAGTTTCTCGATGTACCAGGGGATCTACGTCGATGGCCACAGCGGCGAGGTCGCCTACTTCAAACCCGACGCGGGCAGCGCCTTGATCGGGGTCAACAAGGCCCTGGATTACGCCAAGGCTGCCTTCCCCAACTACCAGTGGGGCCAGAACGCGGTCATACTCGAACCCAGGCCGGTGGTCAAAGACGAGACCCTCTACTGGATGGCCACTATCACCAACGCCGACAGGGCGGGGGTCAACCAGACCGTTATGGTCAACGCTTCCAAACAGGGGGAGGTAACGGTTCTGGAGACCTACGAGGAAGTGGAGGCCTTCGTCGAGGGTGAGAATACCGGCGAGACGGTGAACGTCGAGGGAGGCACCATTTTGGGGACCTCCGAGGAACCGTCCGGGACACCAGGGATCGAGGTACCGGAAGAGCAACCTGCCCAGTCGGACGACCGTGTCGGTTCCCAAGAAGCCCCCGGCGATGTCTCCGAGATGAGCGACGAGGAGCTCATCAAGATCATAAGCGAAGCGGCCAACGAGCTGGAGAGCAGGAAGGAAGAGTGACAATCCGAGAACCGCGTGACACACGGCCCCGGAAGCCTACACAACGACATCCGGGCGCGTCTATCCCCTGAGCTACCGCCCCTCGAGCGTCCACATCAACGAGATCCAGCACCGCCGGGCTGTGATTATGCTGTAGTAGAGATCGTCGCTACCGTGTGAGCCCCCCATTGATGATGCCATCGCCCGCCCGCGGCGAAAACCCGGGTTCTGATCCTTGTGGGGTCACTCTCACAAATCTTCTCTAGAAGGTGCCCCTTTCCCTTATACCGGATCTCCCAGAACGGACCCGGCTCGTCGTCCTGGGTGGCCCCGGGGCTTGGCTCAGTCGCCGGGTGGAGTCTCCAAACTGTCTTTGCGGTTCTCTTTGAGCTGCTCTCTTGTCGTCTCTTGCTCTATCTTCTCGCGCTCTTCGCGTGCTCTCTCGCCCTTCTCGCGCGTCTGCTCGTG
>JADDPM010000085.1 GCA_016781885.1 Rubrobacter sp. | reverse complement strand
CTTTCTTTATCGTGGGCAACAAAGTCGTAGAGCGTCATCCACCGTAGCTCCTCTGCCGTATAGCCGAGCGTCTGGTGTAACGTGGCGTTGGCCTCGAGCATGCGCCCGGTCTCGGGGTCTACCAGGAAGATATTCTCCGCCGCCTGCTCGACTACGCTACGGTAGCGCGCCTCGCTCTCGCGCAACGCTTCCTCGGTCTGCCTGCGCTCGGTAATGTCGCGCACGATCTTCGAGAAGCCGCGCAGCGTCCCCTCCTCGGCCCTCAAAGCCGTGATCAACACGCTGGCCCAGAACCACGAGCCGTCCTTGCGCACCCGCAAGCCCTCTTCCTCGTAGCGTCCCTCGGCCGCCGCCACGCGCAACTCTTCGTTAGGATGACCCCGCTCGACGTCTTCGTCAGTGTAGAAGATAGAGAAGTGCTCCCCGATAACCTCCTCCCCCCTATAGCCTGTATTGCGCTCGGCTCCGACGTTCCAGCTCAAGATGCGTCCGGCGGGATCGAGCATAAAGATAGAGTAGTCGCTGACCCCTTCAACCAGCAACCGGAAGTGCTCCTCGCTCTCGCGCAGCTCCTCCCGATGGCTGTGGGCCTCCAGCGTGCTCGCCTCGCCCCGTTGCCTAGCGGAGTGTAGCGCCGCAACCACCGAACTAATTAGCAATCCCTCAAGCACGAACAGGACCACGGGCAACGCCTCTATCTCGAAGCCCGAGAGGCCAGCCGGAGGCAAGAAGAAGTAGTCGGTAGCCAGGGCGGCGGAGAAGGTGGCGACCACCCCCGGCCATAGCCCGCCGTACCAGGCGGTGACCATAACGGCCGCAAAGACAACCAGAAAAGGAGTCTCCTGCTCGATCAACGGCTCTAGCAGTAGCTTGAGCAGCAGCGCTGACAAGACAGCCAGCGCGGCAACGCCGTAACGCAGCACCGGAGAGCGTTTCATCGAGGAACGGGTCCCTGCTCGGAAAGACTTAGGCAGAAGATGGTTGCCCGATTATGGAGTGTATCCCTCTGCTCTCTTTGCCCGCAAGTTGCTTTTTTCATTGTAAGTTGACTATAGCCTGCGCTCGACGGTAACGAAACCCCTCTTAGGATCTGTCTTGCGGCACCGCAGCGCCACAAGGCAACCGTTTCGCCGCCGGTTACTCCCCCATATCCCCTTCGGCCGTCGCCAGGTGCCGGTAATCTGAGCGGCCGAACCGCAACCTGCGGCACGGCTATCCGTCTCCCCATTCTACACAGCTTCTCGCGTCTTCAGGGTAAGTGTGAAGCTACGGGAGGAGTGCCGGTTAAGAGCGGCGAGCACCTTTAGCCTCAGACCTTTCGAGCACATGTTCATCACGCAATCTCTCGCAGCTCACTACTATGGTAAGCGGTTTGAAGAGAAAATATGCCACCTGGCCTGTAGGACATAAAAGACATAGTAATAATCATATCCTTCTTTCAATCTCTCTGCGACAGTGGTTAACCAATTGATCAAAACTCACCTCCTTACAGAGAAGGGTTCGCCCCTTGCGGCGAGCCCGGAGCACCAAAAGCAAGAGAGAGCCAGGTTCGGGGAGCAAGCCGCCTGAAGGGGCAGCCAGGGTGCCAAGGTAGCACGGAAATCCTCTCCTCAGGAGGGCTTGATCTAGTACCATTGTGGTGGCGTGGCGAGAAGCGATTCAGGCATGAGGGCCTAGGCCAACGCGAAGGCGGTAGCGAGGTTTGAGCTACGACAACGATAATGAGCAGCGTACGAGCGCGATAGCGAGGTGCGAGGCAACCACCAGGAACCACGGACACATCCTAAGCGCATGGCACTCGGTCAGCGAACACCTGTACGCATCCATCTGCGAGGTCTGCGGAGAGATGGCGTGGGTAAGCCGGCCGGGCGGTGAGAAGCATTGGCGGATCGGCGGTTCGGCGCTCGATCAGGACTGCTCGGAGGATGCGCGGGAATCGGCTTCAGGGGGTTAGCGACCCTGCGCCCGGGGCCAGGAGACCGCCGCTGTCTCTAACAATCAAGCCGCCAAAAGACTGACCTTAAAAGCCCTCGGTAGACTAGCGACACATATACCCGGTTCAGACGGTCAAGACGGGGGCTCGAAGTGCGGCAGCGTAAGTAACCCGGCCCGGGCCTTATACAACCAAGGTACGCCCAACGAGAGGTTTGGCGGGCTTTGGCGGGGAAGATAGTAAAAACGAGCATTAATTCTCACGAAAAAGTAGTGAGATTGGCTCGCCTCGGTATACTAGAAATAGAATCGACTACTACGTAGGTAAGAGGCGGAGGGGACACGAACCGAGAGAAAGGCCCGCACCGAGCCGCCCTGGAGCGTGATTCTGCACAAGGACTGGAACAGTTCGATGCCCCGGGTGGTCGTTATCCTCGTCAAGGTGATCCCGGAGATGAAAATCAAGAAAGTTACCAGGATCATGTACAAGGCCCACACCAGAGACCAGCGGTAGTAAAGAAGTGCCATAAGGAGCTGGCGGAGCTCTATCAGGAGCGCCTTCGGGAGAAGAGCCTGACCGTGAGCATAGAGCCAGACAGCTAGCGCCGGCACCCTGCCCCAGTGCCAGAGGTTCCGCCGCGACCTCTTCAGGCAGATGCGCCTCAAAGCTCTGAGCTTACCCATACCATACACAAGCTTACGATCTTCATACTTGGGCACGGATGCCTAACAGAAGCTCAAGCCGGTGGCCAAAACCCGACCACCGCGCTCAGGGCTTGAAGGGGTAGCGTCCGCACTGGCTGGTCGGTTTCAAGAGTCACGCCCGACAGTGACCAACGACATGCGATTGCTATGAGCACGCCTGCCTTCGTCGCAGTTGGCGGAGCGCCGTGGGAGGCGGACCACGTCATCCCCTGAGTAGGGACCCCGAAGACCGATCGCGAACCTGAAACCGCTCAGTGTGCGAGCGCTGCAATCCCCGGAAAGGAACGAGCTACGCCGACTACTGGGACCTGTCCCCGTGCGTCGAGCTATTTGCGATGCGCGCGGAGAGATTGTCACGCTGACAACCGGCGGGGCCAAAGCCTGGACTGGAGCGTGCGGTGTGGGCTCCCGGCGGAGAGTAAATCCCTCGGTCGATTCAGGCTAGCGTAGCCTTCTCGCCCCCTTGTAGCCCTTTATATCCTTCATGTCGCTCTCGACGACCTTATCAAAGTAGCTTGAAGCGTGGACGAGGTTCCCGGTACCCGTCGCTATACCCACGTGGCTGATCCCGTCGCCGTGCTCGTCGAAAAAGACCAGATCGCCGGCCTGGGGGTCGCCGCGGACCGCTTCGCCGTACCGGTACTGCTTCTCGTCCCAGTGGGGCAGCTTCTCGCCGAACTTCTCGTAGACCCGCATCGTAAAGCCCGAGCAGTCTATCTCGGAGCTCGACGATCCGCCGAGGCGGTAAGGGGTCCCGATCCATTTCCTTGCCTCTTCGACGACCTGCCGCCCCTCCGGGCTGCCGATCGGCTCTTTGTCGCTCTCGGGGGCAGCCTGGTTAACGGGAGCGCTAGACCGGACCTGCTCTACCTTTACGGCGTCGGCGCCCACGTAATCCTCGCCATCCGTCTCCCAGGAAACGAAGACCGCGTAGTCGTCGGCGGTCTGCATCTTGAAGACGCCGATCTTTACCCATCTCCCGCCGTCCTGCCGCTGGTTGACCTTCGTCCACTCGACGCCCGAGGCCGTCTTGACCCCGAACGGCGTCTCGGCGTTCAGGCCCTTGACCTTAGGCCAGCGAGCATAAACCGCGTAGTCTCCATCCTCCGGTATCTCGACCTTGAACTGTGCGTTTCCGGGCTCCTTGCCGGGGCGGGCGAAGCTGTAATCCTCCTCGTAAACCCCCCTGCCATAGGAGCTCGTCCCCCAGCCCTCGTCCGCCCTGAAACGGTCCTTATCGGAGTTATCCACTATCTGCGAATACGTGGCGGCTGCCTCGACGTTGTTGTCTTTGTTTGCCACCACGATCAGCCCGGTCGCAGCGAAGACCGCAAGAAAAACCAGGGCCAGACGGCGCAATATGTCCCCCCCTCCTAAAGGCTCTATAGACGTGCTCTTGTATATTATCGGTCCGGAGAGGAGAAATCTTTAGCGCTGGCAGAAAGATTTTGAGTTTTCGGAGGATCCGAGATCGGCTCCGGCAAGGAACAGCGTAGAAGTCCGTCTCCACGTCATCTGACCGCCGCGCAGACTCATCCCTCTCCGGAGTTCCACAACGCGGAGCACCTGCTAACATATACAGTCGTGCAGATAAAAAGGAGGTAGGACTATGGCGAACGTAGAGCGCGAGGCGCATGTAGTTTGGGAAGGGAACCTGGCGCAGGGCAGAGGTAGCCTCTCGGAGGGGAGCGGGGTCTTGCAGGACATGCCCGTGACCTTCGCGTCGCGCGTGGAGCGACCCGACGGCAAGACGAGCCCCGAGGAGTTGATCGCGGCTGCTCACGCCACCTGCTACGCGATGGCGCTATCCGTTACCCTGACCCAGAAGGGTAACGAGCCGGATCGGCTGGAGGTAGATGCCGTGTGCGTGTTGGACGACCAGCAGCTCAAGATCACCACCGTCAACCTCAACGTGAGGGGCACGGTGGCGGGCATGGACGAGCAGGGGTTCGAGGACGCGGCTCGCGAGGCCGAGCAACTCTGCCCCGTCTCGAACGCCCTGAGGGGCAACGTAGACATCCAGCTGCAGACCAGCCTGGCGAGTTAGGGGGAGGCCCGGCCGAAGGGCCGGTCAGGGGCCGTTGGTAACCTGAACGCGATTCTTGTCCCCTTGGCGCGATACATCCGCGGTCGGCGGGGGCGACGAACTCTTTGAGAATCTGCGTCTGCGCGGTCAGGGGCGCTCCGCCTGCAGAGACTGTTACACCCCCGGGGTGCTGGCGAGTCTTGTTCGAGTGAGCAACGCTCCTCTAGCCTCCTCCAGCCATACTTCGACCACGACGATCTCGCGGCCGAAGCGATCGTTGTAGTCCTTTAAGCTGTTGATTGAGGGTTCTAACGGATACGTAGAGACAAGCCGTTGTGTACGGCTCTATAAGGCCTTCTTGATGAGCTTGTACGCTTCTCGCCGGGCGGTCGCCAAGATTCTAGACTAGCAAGGCGTTTGCGGTCTATCGCTCCGGGTACAGCGGGCTACGTGAACACGAGAGCTTTGAGGAGGAAGAAGTGAGGCGCGAGATCTTGCAAGCGGTACCGGGTGGTTTCTCATGAGCCCCGTAGCGATTGTCACAGCCTCCGACTCGGGAATCGGTCAGGAGTCGGCCAGAGAGCTGGCGGAGAATGGCTTCGATTTAGGGATCACCTACCACGAGGACGAGGCCGGAGCCCGGGAGACGCTCGCGGCTGTCGAGAAGGCAGGCCGCCGGGGAGAGATACGCAGGCTCGACCTGACTGACCTACCCGATGCCGCGGCCGTTATAGACGACCTTGCGGACTCTTTGGGCGGTGTGGACGTCCTCGTGAACAACGCCGGGACCGGCGACCCCACGGGCGACTTCCTGCAGCTCTCCTATGAGGAGTGGCGCAAGGTACTGGACACGAACCTGAACGGGGCGTTCCTCTGCTCCCAGCGAGCAGCGAGGAGGATGGCGAACGCCGGAAACGGCGGCCATATCATAAATATCACCTCCGTACACGAGCACATCCCCCGTATCGGAGCCTCCGCCTACTGCGCCTCAAAGGGAGGATTGGGCCTGCTAACCAAAGTAATGGCGATGGAGCTCGCCGACTACGGCGTCCTCGTGAACGCCATTGCTCCTGGTGAGATCTCCACCCCCATGACCGGCCAGGAGGACACGGACCCGGCCACGGTAGACCGCCCCAACCTGCCGCTCGGACGCCCCGGTCACGCCCGCGAGATAGCCGCGTGGGTCGCCTTCCTCGCCTCGGAGAGGGCCTCCTATGCCACCGGTCAATCCTTCGTCGTGGACGGCGGCCTCATGCTCATGGCCGCAGAACTCTCCAGTTGAGTAGCTCTCGGTAGTCCGTTGCCGAAACGTACCGGCAACGGACCGCCGCCGTGCCCGCATCGCTTCTACGGATGCACGGGGGCTCGGCGGACGCTGGACTCCGTGTCCCCGTGCTTTTTGCTGCCGCCGAAAGCTAATAACTGGCGACGAGCGGTCGGGTGCCGTTCAGAATAGTCTCTCCCCGGGACGGCTTTGCACTAAAAATCGAGACCGGGCCCTATAAACGGTAGTTTGGTTCTGAACAAGCCACCGCTTCTTGTAGTCGCTTGTAATTTTTGTGCAAGGCCTCTTCGACCTCGTCTCCCTCCATCACCAGCACCTTCACCACCCTCCTCGGCATCGTCACGGTCAGGCTCGCCCCACTCGAAGATGCTCAAGCGCCGGCTCTCTGCTGGACCCTCTCCTGTCTGATACGGCAGGTGAGGGCATGGCCGTGCATGTATTCCCCATCCGAGATGGCCGCCGCCGCCGGCGCGACCTGCTCTGTGCCCTCCTCTGCCACCTTCTGGTAGGTCACGGTCTTAATAAACTTTCCAACCCAAAGCCCACCGGTGTATCGGGCGGCGCGGTTGGTCGGCAGGACGTGGTTCGTGCCTATGGCCTTGTCAGAGTAGGCGACCGTCGAGTGCTCCCCGAGGAAGAGCGAACCATAATTCGTGAGGCGCTCAAGGAACCAGTCGGGGTCTTTGGTCTGCACCTCTAGATGTTCGGTCGCCACCTCATCTGAGACCTTCACCATCTCTTCGTCGCTCTCGCAGAGGATAACCTCCCCGCGGTTCCGCCAAGCCTCCCCAGCCATATCTTTTGTAGGCCAATCACCGTCAAGCCAGCGGTCCACTTCCCTTATGGCCTGCTCCCCCACCTCGCGCGAGGTAGTGATGAGGACGGCCGGGGAGCCCGGACCATGCTCGGCCTGCCCGAGAAGGTCAGCTGCCAGAAGGTGCGGGTCGGCCGTATCGTCGGCGATGATGGCGATCTCGGTGGGACCGGCCAGGAGGTCTATGCCTACCTGTCCGAAGAGCTGGCGCTTGGCCTCGGCGACGTAGGCGTTCCCGGCGCCGACGATCATGTCCACCGGTTCCACCTCCTCCATGCCAAACGAGACTGCAGCCAGAGCCTGTACCCCGCCGACGCACAGTATCTGGTCGGCCCCGCAGCTAGCCATCGTGTAGAGCATCGGCTCGTAGATGCCGTACGGCTTACCGTCTTCCCCCCTGCGCGGCGCAGCGATAGCTACGACCCTCTTCACGCCCGCCACCTTGGCCACGGCGACCGTCATGATCGAGGAGCCGAACATAGGGTACAACCCCGACGGCGTATAGGAGCCCACCGCGTTCACCGGGATCTGCTTCTGGCCCAGGATCACGCCGGGTAGGGTCTCTCTCTCGAAGTCGACGAGCGTCTCCCTCTGGAGCCTAGCGAAGTTCTCGACTTGTTTCCGGGCAAACTCAATGTGCCCCTTCAACTCGTCGTCGACCGACTCCTCGGCTCGCCTTATCTCCTCCTCGGAGACCACGAAGGACTCCGGGTTCCAGTCGTCGAGGTGTTCGGAGTAGCGCCTCACGGCGGCGATGCCCTCCTTCTCGACCGCCGAGAGGATCTCGCTCACCGCGTCCCTAACCCTCTGGGTTACGCCTTCTTCTTGCGGATGCGCCTTCTTCAGGTACTCCACTTCTTTCTCCTCCTTTCGCTACGTGCGCGGTCGAACCGTGAATAACCAATTTGATGTTGATCGACGGGCTTGAACGAACGCGCTGAAACGGCCGCTTGACGGGGCAAACGTTTTAGCGGCCCCAAGGCACCTCCGGAATCGGCTGGCACACCGTTGTAAGGCCGGCTGAGGAACACAGGCGCCTCTCCAGCCGCGAGAGGCGGTGGAGCGGATAGTTCCAGGTAAATCCTCATTATCACCAGGCGGTCCACCCCCCATCCACCAGAAGCGTGTGTCCGGTTACCATCGCGGCCGCCGGGCTGGCGAGATACAGGGTCGCGGCGGCGACGTCCTCCACCTCGCCGACGCGACCTAGCGGGATGCGCGAAAGAATGCGCTCGCGCCACTCTGGATTCTCGAGGGTGCCGCGTGCCAGCTCGGTAGCCACAAACGTAGGCGCAACCGCGTTCACAGTGATCCCGTGCTGCGCCAACTCGATCGCGAGCACCTTCGTCAACAATACCGCGCCGCCCTTGCTCGCGCCGTAGGCCGAGCGCTCCTCGATCCCGACTACGCCCGCCTGCGAGGTAACGTTGATGATGCGCCCGCCATCTCCGCTCGCGACCATATGGCGAGCGGCGGCCTGGGCGGCGAAGAAGGTGCCCTTGAGGTTCGCGTCCAGAACGGCGTCCCAGCTCGCCTCGTCAACGTCGAAAACTCCCTGTGGGATGTTCAGACCGGCGTTATTGACCAGGATATCTAGCCGCTCGAATTCGGAGGCGACGCGATCGACACCCGCCCGCACCGAGGCGACGTCGGTGACGTCCATGACAACGGGTACCGAACCCAGCCGCTTCGCCACCTGGGCAGCGGACTTCGGCTCGCGGCTCGTGCCGGCAACCGTCGCGCCGGCCTCCTGAAGCGCGTCGGCGATACCGGCTCCCAGACCACGACTCGCGCCGGTGACCAGAGCGACCTTCCCATCGAGCCGGAACGAGAGGCTCACCGGCATCCACGCTCGTCACGCACGTATCCGCGGGGGCGGCCCAGCCCGACAAAGATTTCGTCGCCGCGTCTTTGGTGAAACCTGCCGGTAACGACGCCGCCGGCAAGTACTCTTGCCCCGTTCACGGTGCGTCCCCATCTGGCCTCGGCTCGAGGGGTGGTAGCCGTTCGAGCAGCTCGTTAAGCGCCGCGTAGCGACGGTCGCGCTCCAGGAAGAGCCGGTCGCGCTCCTCGTCGGAGTACGTGTAAAAACCCGCGCCGCTCTTCGTTCCTTTGCGCCCCTGCTCGACCAACTCGCGCACGGCGGCGGGCGGGCGGAAGCTCTCGCCCAAGCCCCGCTCGAGGGTCTCGAAGATACTGGTGTAGACGTCGAGCCCGGCCATGTCGGCGATCTGAAAAGGCCCGAAGAACGGCAGCCTGAAGCCGAAGCAGCTGCGCACAACCTCGTCCACCTCTTGAGGTGAGGCGAGACCGTCCTCCACGCAGGCCAAGGCCTCGCGGAACAGCGCCATCTGGATGCGGTTCGCCACGAAGCCGGGGCCACTGCCGACCACAGCGGGGCGTTTACCGATAGACTGCAGAAACGTTACGACCCGCTCCGCGACCTCAGGATCGGTCGCCGGGGCGAGTATGACCTCGACACCCGGAGTCCACTCGGGAGGGTTGAACCAGTGCATCCCGAGGAAGCGCTCCGGACGCTCAACGGAGGTCGCGAGCTCGTCCATCGGCAGAGACGAGGTGTTGGAGACGATGACGGCCTCAGGTGGTGCAGCGTCGGCACAGGCCGCGAGGATCTCGTGCTTCAGGTCGAGATCCTCCGGCACCGCCTCGAACACGAGGTCGGCGCCCCGTACGGCCGCAGAGATATCATCGGCTGTCTCAATGGCCGCCGCCCGATCTACCGCCTCCGCCCCCAGCAGGCCCGCCTCCGCGTGCCCCCGGGTGCGCTGCATGAGTCGCTCGTACGCCTCCCGGGT
>JADDPM010000203.1 GCA_016781885.1 Rubrobacter sp. | reverse complement strand
CTGGAGCTAAACTCCTACCCCGATCGCCTCGACCTCTCCGTCCCCTACGTGCGCGAGGCGATAAACGCGGGCGTGAGGATCACCATAGACACCGACGCCCACGACGAGACAGCCTTGAGCTTCATGAAGTTCGGCGTGGCCCAGGCTAGAAGGGCGTGGGTGGAGAAGGGAAGCATAATAAACTGCCTCCCCCGGGCAGAGTTTGAGGAGTACCTGAAGAACAGCAAATGGTAACTGTCCCTTAGGGCCAGGCCCGTTGCCTGGCTAGTAGCGAACGCGACAAAAGGTGGCGGGGAGGGAAAGAGTTGCCACTCATAGAAGGGGTGTCTGCCACCTAACCATCCTACTCTCGCCGCCTGCGACTACACAATACCACGCGCAAGAGACATGTGTTACAAAAACTGGGTTAAACTTCGCAAGTAAGAGGCTGCGCGGATAGGCGGGTAGCGAATGTGTCAATGGGCGATGAGGAGCCGATTTGATCGTGTGGAGAATCGGCAAATATGAAAAGTAGCGAGCCTATCCGCGCAAGCTCTAAATCTTGCAATACCCTAACTTTACTGATGTCTAAAGGGTAGTCACCTGGCAACTAGCAGTCAGCTTTGGGGGGCGACCCGCCAGCGGCCGTTAACGCGTGGAAGGGCCAGCCGCATCGATGCGCTGCGAAATTTTCTTTGTTAAGAGCGGAGGTGTAACCTTCGAGCGGCTGGTTTTTGACTGGCTGCTTCCTTACGGAGACTCGTTCCAGTTGAGCCAGTACCAGCCGAGGAGGCGCATCGCCTCGGAGAACTCTTTGAAGCTTGCCGGCTTGGCGACGTAGGAGTTGGCCCCGAGCTTGTAAGCCTCGACTATGTCGCGGTGCCTGTCGGAGGCGGAGAAGAGTATGACCGGCACGAGCTCGGTGCGCTCGTCGGCCCGAACTCTCTCCAGCACCTGGAGCCCCGTGGTACCCGGGAGGTCTACGTCGAGGAGTACGAACTCCGGGGTTACTCTCGGGTCGCGCCCGGCGTGCTCGCCCTCTCCAAAGAGGTAAGCGAGGGCCTCATCGCCGTCCTGCGCTACGACGACCTCGTCGACCTCGCTCGCCACACCGTGCTCTTTGAGGGCGCGCATAGCGAGCAGGACCTGGTCTTCGTCGTCCTCGACGAGCAGGATCACCCTTCTCTCATTCACGTCCACCCCCCGTCTCACGAACACCTGCCTGAACGCACTATACCTGTCACAAACCCGACTGACTATAGTCCTGCAGGCCCGTACCCGACGGTTGGCGCCGCGCAATATTCGCATAGGAAACGCCCCCGCTATTTACGGCGGGGGCGTAAGCAGAGCGTGGGCGGCCGTTGGATTATCCGCCCCAGACGCCCGCCTTCTCGTCCTTCTCGGCGGACCAGGCGGCGGGGTCCATGGCATGCTCGGCCTCGCCCTGCTCCTCCAGCCAGCGCTCAGCGTCGATGGCGGCGCGGCAGCCATCGCCGGCGGCGGTGACAGCCTGCCGGTAACGGGTGTCGGAGACGTCGCCCGCGGCGAAGACGCCCGGGACGCTCGTCATCGTGTGATCCCTCTGGAGCACGTAGCCGGCCTCATCCGTCTCGACCTGGCCCTTGAAGAGCGCCGTCGCCGGCTCGTGACCGATGGCGGCAAAGAAGCCCTCGACCTCGATGCTCCTCTCCTCACCGGTCCGCGCGTTCTTTATGTGCACGCCCTCGACCGAGTCCTCGCCCAAGATGTCCTCGACGACCGTGTCGGTGACGAGCGTGATCTTGGGGTTGTTGCGGGCGCGGTCTACCATGATCTTGGACGCCCTGAACGTATCCCTCCGGTGGATGACGTACACCTTGCTGGCGTACCGGGTGAGGAAGAGCGCCTCCTCCATAGCCGTGTCGCCGCCGCCAACCACCGCGACCTTTTTGTCCCTGAAGAAGAACCCGTCGCAGGTCGCGCAGCTGCTGACCCCGCGCCCCATGAGATGCTGCTCCTTCTCCAGCCCGAGCCACTTCGCCTTAGCACCCGTGGCGATTATGACTGCCTTCGCGAGGACCGGCTTCTCCTCGCCCTCGGCCCACAGCTTGAAGGGCCGCTCGGAGAAGTCCACGCGCTCGACGTTGTCCGGACGCATCTCCGCTCCGAATCGGGCAGCCTGCGCCTCCAGGTCGTCCATCATCTCCGGCCCGGCGACACCGTCCTTGTACCCCGGGTAGTTCTCGACATCCGAGGTTAGCATCAACTGCCCGCCAGACTCGAACCCCTGGAAGACCAGAGTCTCCAGGTTCGCCCGCGCAGCGTACAGGGCCGCCGTGTAGCCGGCCGGCCCGGACCCAATCACGACGGTATCGTAAGTTTTCTCAGCCAACGCAACACTCTCCTCGCGTGTGTAAACCTCTAGTCCTTATATTCTATTACATCGGGTTTCCCGGGTAGGTCCTCTGTTCACATCCCGTGCTCCTCGCCGGTTATTCTCGGCCCACAATGCAGCGTGTTAGTCTCTGGAGAGGAAAGGAGGAGTCGCCCTGCTACGTAGAGCCATAGTCCTCGTGTGCGCGCTTACGGCCCTCGTGGCCGTCCTCGTCGGATGCAGCTACGGGGATACCGGGGCCTCCTCCGGCACCGGGGAGGAAGCCACCGCCGTCGAAGAGGTCGTGGGGCAGGCAGCGGGGCAGGTTGGTGAGTCGACTGTTACGGTCGGGGGAGTCGCCGAAACTACCACGGAGGAGCCAACAATGGAGTCGCGGTGTTACCGGGAGAAGGAGGACGAGATTCGGATCGGCGACTTCGAGCCGCCTGAGGAGGAGGTGCCCGAGTATGAGATCATCGAGGAGAATCCGGTCGAGAGGGACGGAGCGGAGGCCGTACTTCTGCTAGTGGACACGCAAGCAAGGAGCGAAGAAGACTACACGCTGATCACCCGCGACATCAAGTCCAGATACACGGAGCTCGACGCCGCCAGCATCGAGTTCACCGACACCACGGGCACCCTCTCCTACAACGGCGGCGCGGCGATCTTCAACACCCCGTGCGGCTCCGACTACATCGGCTACGTCTACCGCCCC
>JADDPM010000202.1 GCA_016781885.1 Rubrobacter sp. | reverse complement strand
CGCACCTCTTGCGCGCCGTGGGCCACTACGTCGAGGATCAGGACCCCAGCATGCGCGTCCGCTACGTGACCTGCGAGCAGTTCACCAACGACTTCATCAACTCCATGAGGGACAACGCGCCCCTCGAGTTCCAGAAGCGCTACCGGGAGAACGACGTGCTCCTGGTCGACGACATCCAGTTCCTGGAGAACAAGGTGGAGACCCAGGAGGCGTTCTTCCACACCTTCAACTCGCTCTACGAGGAGAACAAGCAGATCGTCATCGCCTCAGACCGGCACCCCAAATACATACAGACCCTGGAGAACCGCCTCGTGAGCCGGTTCGAGTGGGGGCTTGTAACCGATATCCAGCCTCCAGACCTCGAGACGCGCATCGCTATCTTGCGCAAGAAGGCGATCATGGACCGCCTCGAAGTGGACGACGAGGTGCTGACGTTCATCGCCTCGAAGGTCTCGACGAACATCCGGGAGCTCGAAGGGGCGCTGGTGCGCATCCTCGCGTACGCCTCGCTCTACGGCCGCCAGCTCAGCGTGGACCTCGCCGAGGAGGTCCTCAGGGACATCCTGCCAGACCAGGCATACCGCGAGATCCCCATAGAGCTCATCCAGCACGAGGTCTGCCGCTACTTCGGTATCTCGAGGGCGGACCTTATCGGCCAGAGCCGCTCGAAGGGATTCGCCTACCCGCGCCAGGTCGCCATGTACCTCTCCCGCGAACTCACCGACGAATCCCTCCCCAAGATAGGGAAGGCCTTCGGCGGCCGCGACCACTCGACGGTCATGCACGCCACCTCCAAGATAGCCAACCTCATAAACAGCGACCGCGATACCTTCTCCCAGATACACGAGATCACCCACCTCGTCAAAAGCAAACGTTGATACCCTCTCTCCTCCTCTCTCCCTCCCTCCAGGGGAGGGACTTTGTAACAGCGAACAAGAATATTAGGCTTGATCTGTCCACAACCCATCCACAGGGCTGTGCTTGGATGTGGATAACACCCCCGAAAATTATCCACAGGCGCGCGGACTTATCCGCAGAAGCTGTGGATAACTCTCGCATGTTGTGGACAACCGCTGCGCCGGCGAGGCGCAGGGTTGTGGATAAACCTGTGGATAAGAGGGGTCAAATCTGTGGATAAAGTTGTGGATAAAACTGTGGAAAACCCCGGCCTGTGGATAACTCGCGAGTTATCCACAATTCATCCACAAGGATTCGGGAGTTATCCACAATTTTGTCCACAGCCGCGACGGCGGGTATTAGGCTTAAGTAAGGCATATTCCGCCGGTTATCCGCATATCCACAGGCCTTATTATTATTATTATTCTAATACATTAATGGTTTAGATAGTAATAATAAGGTGAGGAAGGAGGCGTATGAGGGCCGTATGTAACACGGAGACGTTTAGCAAGAAGCTCGCGTTGGTATCGCGAGGGGTTTCGTCGAGGTCGACCATCCAGTTGCTCGGGGGGATCCTCTTGGAGGCGAGTGGGGAGGTGGTGAGGCTAGCGGCGACGGACATGGAGATCTCGGTACAGACCTCGTCGCCGGCCGAGGTCGAGGAGGAGGGGCGGGTGGTCATACCGGCCCGCATCTTCAACGACATCGTGCGGTCGTTGCCGGGGGGAAGGTTCTCCCTCGAGCATGACAGCTCGGCGGGGACGGTGAGGCTGGCGGCTGGGGAGAACGAGTACCGCATCAGGGCCTATGCCGCCGACGACTTCCCGCAGCTCCCCGGGTTCGAGGCGGAGAGCGCCTTCAAGATGAGCGGGGAGTTGCTCGTCGAGACCGTGGAGAAGGTAGCCCGGTCCTATTCGCGGGACGAGACGCGGCCTGTGTTGACGGGGATCCTGATCAGCTTCGAAGACTCGCGGGTGCGGATGGTCACTACCGACTCGTACCGCCTGAGCATCAAGGAGACGGAGCTGGCGACCACGGCCTTCGAGGGTTCGAGGGAGGCGATCATACCGGCGCGCGCTATGCAGGAGGTCTCCCGCATCTTCTCCGGCTCGGAGGAGGAAGAGGTCGAGGTGGCGCTCGGTCAGAACCAGGCGCTCTTCAGGGTAGGGGACGTCCTCTTCGGGACGCGGCTCATCGACGGGAACTTCCCCGAGTACAGGCGCCTCTTGCCGACCACGTTCGAGCGTGAGATCTCCGTGAGCAGGGAGGACCTGATCTCCACCCTGAGGCGCGTCAACCTCTTCGCCCAGCGCCAGACGCCGCCTGTCCCTGTGAGCCTTTCGTTCTCCGAGGGCTCGGTCGAGGTGATCGTGCGCAACGGGGAGATCGGGGAGGCCCACGAGCGCTTGGAGGCGACGAGCGAGGACGACTTCCTCATCTCCTTCAACCCCGGCTACCTCCTCGACGGCGTCTCGGCGATAGACACGGAGAAGGTGGTCTTCAGGTTCAACGAGGCCCTCAAGCCCGGCCTCATAGTGCCTGGCGCCGATAACGGGGGATCGGAGGAGCCTGACTTCCTTTACCTGATCATGCCGATGCGCGACCCGTCCAGGGGCTAGGCTGCGCTTTGCAACCGTCCTCCGGTATGACGCTGGGCCAGGCGCTCAAGGCCTCCGACCTCGTTGGAAGCGGCGGCGAGGCGAAGGTCCTGATCCAGGGCGGAGAGGTGCGGGTGAACGGCGAGGTAGAGACGCGCCGCGGCCGCAAGCTTGAGAAGGGCGACGTCGTCGAGGTGGGGGAGGACGAACGGTTGGAGATCCGTTGACCGCCTATCTTCGCGCTCTGCGGCTCGTCAACTTCCGCAACTACTCAGACGACACCGTCCTGCTCACCCCCGGCCTGAACGTCGTCGTCGGGGATAACGCCCAGGGGAAGACGAACCTGCTCGAGGCGCTCTCCTTCGCCATCACCGGCTCCTCTGCGCGCACCCCGAACGACTCCGAGGTAGTCCGCTGGGGAGAGGATTTCACCCGCACCGAGGCCCGTATAGCGCTCGATCATGGAGAGCGCAGGGTGGCCGTAGGCTACGCCCCTGGCCAGAAGAAGCGCCTGTCG
>JADDPM010000015.1 GCA_016781885.1 Rubrobacter sp. | reverse complement strand
TCTTCCAGGATAGGTGCTACAAGCGGAATGGACGCCCCCAAAACCGCCGCTGTCGCAGCGAAGAACGAGATCAGTCCCCCCACGTAGGACGCCGCAAGAGCCGCGAGCAAGGGCCTGCCCACGCCGGCAATCAAGTTTTGCATGTAATCTATGGTGCCAATTTTGTCTAGCACCCCAACATATATGAGAATACCGGACACCAGTAGGATCACCGGCCACGGCATCTGCCTGAGAATTCCAGCTTGCTCCCTTGGAGCCATAAGCCACAGCGCCAACGCTATAGTGAACGCCGCGAAGCCGGGGTCTACATTGAACCCAAGAGCCAACACGACAAGAAGCACTATGCCCGCAAGCGTAGCTCCCTTGTATAGAGTGAGCCCACTTTCGTTTTTCTCCACGCTTTCTTCGGATTCGTTTCTTCCACTCGTAGAGTTGCCATTCGCCATATCCTGTTCTACAAGCTCTTCGGGGGACATTCGCCTTCGCCACAAGCGAAGCCCGCCGAGAGCGATGAACACCAGAGCTGCAACTAAGGCATTGAATACCAAAGAATTTACGAAGAGCAGTCCCGGTGACTGTGGCAGATCGTTTGACTCGAGAACACCATTAGTGATCACGCCGAAGGGACTGATCGGCGAGTAAGCGCCTGCGGTCGCTCCTTGGACGACCAGTATGCCCATCATGAGGGGGTTGATCCTATATTGAGCAGCGAATCGTAGCGCGATCGGGGCAACGATCGCCACAGCGGCGGCAGCCAGCGCGCCGATACCAGTCAACAGAGCAGCTAACGCAAACATAATCCATGGTATAAGACCAACACGGCCCCTGACTAAACGGAGCCCCCAATCCATGAGCAGGTTGACGGTCCCATTATTCTGGGCAATGGCAAAGAGCAGCGTGATTCCCGCCAGAAGGACGAACAGGTTTGCTGGGAAGCCATCGAAGATGTCGTTGACGCTCAGCTCCCCGACAAGGGTACCGACAAGAAAAGCAGCCACGAAGCCCATGACACCCAGATTGATCGGCCAGATCGAGGCAACGACAAACATAACGAGAAGTACGATTATCGAGATGAGCTCCGGGCTCACAAAATCCCCTCCGTCGCACTACCGAGACCGCGACCCCACCCTAGCTCAACAAGGCGGTCATGGCCGTCCTTATCTATAGGAGCCATCCACCTGCAAGCCGACAGGCAAGACCTTCGGAAGCCTTCCGCGAAGCGTCGCTCTACGGCTCGACTGATCAAGAATGCCAAGGTATCCTAGATCCCACATCGGTTTCACCACCCGGGTACAGGATCGAGCATCCCCAGGTTCTCACGTGACCATCGTTCCCGTATACTTCAGACACTCTGCTCCTCCTTCCCCGATTCTTTCTCTTGCGGTGGCGAACCCGGTCGGCCAACCGCTCAATTTCGCCCGGCCCCTCCATGTCCCGTACACTCCCCAGTGCAGCGGTGGGGAATACGAGCAGCGTAGACTAAGATTCAACCAGACGCTCCTCCATCCCTGGCGGTAAGGCCCTCCATGCTCGGATCAAACGTCCTCTGCAGGGCAGTCACGCAGATCATGTCTATTACGCTCTCGGTGGTGCATCCGCGCGACAGGTCGTTGACGGGCTTGTTGAAGCCTTCGAGGATAACGCCCAGGGCTTCGGCGGGCACCAGCCTCTCGACCAGCTTATAGGCGATGTTGCCGGCGTTGAGGTCCGGGAAGATCAGGATGTTGGAGCGCCCCCGCGCCACGCCCTCCGGCGCTTTCCTCGCGGCGATCTCGGGTATCAGCGCCGCATCCGCCTGCAACTCCCCGTCGATGACCACGCCCGGTAACTTCTGCTCCAGGATCTTCCTGGCCCGCACCACTTTATCGACCATCCGGTGCCCGGCGCTCCCCATAGTGGAGAAGGAGAGGAAAGCAACCACGGGCTCCGCGCCCATGACCCTCTCCATGACCCTTACGGCATTCGCAGCTATGGCGGCGAGCTGCTCGGAGTCGGGGTCCGGTACGACCGCGCAATCTGAGAACAGGAGAAAGTTCTGTCCCGACGGCAAGGCCCTCGGTAAGAACATCCCGAAGGACCCGGAGACGATGCCCGAGACCTCGGAGAGCCCTACGACCTCGAGGGCGGCCTTGAGTATCTTCGCCGTCGGGAGGGCCGCACCCCCCACTAACCCGTCAACCCTCCCGGTTTCGAGCAGCATCGCGGCGAAGTACGACGGATCCTTTGCGCGCTCGGCCGCCAGCTCCGCCGAGACCATCCTCCCCCGGCTTGCCATCTTCTCCCGGTACAGCGCCGCGAACTCCTCGATAAGGGGACTCTCTCTTGGGTCTATCATTTCCAGGTCAGCGCCTGGGTCCATCGAGCGCAGGCGCTCCCAGATCGTCGTCTCATTTCCCAGGAGCACCGGCTCCAGGGAGCCGTGCTCGCGCACGTAGAGGGAGGCTCCGAGCACCCTCTCGTCCTCGCCGTCCACCAGCACTATCCGCCGGGACAACCCCAGCGCGCGCTCTCGGACGGCGTGGGTCGCT
Organism: Rubrobacter sp.; assembly: GCA_016781885.1. Taxonomy (GTDB): domain Bacteria; phylum Actinomycetota; class Rubrobacteria; order Rubrobacterales; family Rubrobacteraceae; genus Rubrobacter_F. The sequence continues at coordinate 20,375 of JADDPM010000015.1, read as the reverse complement.
GTATCCATACGCGGCGTTACCCCACCTTCTCAAGAACACTCTGGAGCATCTCTCCGACGCTGCTCGGTCGGTCGGCGACGAGCGCGCCCGCACCGGTCAAGGCGGCCACCTTGTCTTCGACCGTCCCCTTCCCGGCGGTGATGATCGCCCCGGCGTGTCCCATCTTCGTCCCCTTGGGCGCCGTCCTCCCGCCCAGAGAAGCGACTAGAGGTTTGGTGAAGATTCCGGCTTCTATCGCTTCCGCGACCTCCTCTTCCATCGTGCCGCCGAGTTCGCCGATGATGACAACAGCGTCGGTCTCGGGGTCCGCCTCGAACATGGGCAGCACCTCGGCGAACCTAGTCAGGGGTACGGAGTCCCCGCCGACACCCACCAGGGTCGAGGCTCCGAATCCCGCCTTGACTATCTGGGCTGTGACCTCGTTCGTCAGCGAGCCGCTGCGCGTCATGATTCCGATTCGACCGGGACGGTACACACGCTCGATCCAGTAGGGGAAGAACCCCATCATCGCCTCGCCCGTCGAGATGACACCGGAGGTGTTCCCCCCGATAACCATCGCGCCCTCCGATAAAGCGGCGCGTCGGATCTGCAGGGCATCGTGCAGGGGAATCCCTTCACTGAGGACCACGACCGTCTTGATCCCGGCGTCCAACGCCTCGTAGATTGCATCCTTGGCGAAGCGGGGTGGGACGAAGAGCAGTGAGGCGTCCGCCGGAAACTCGGCTGCGGCCCGCCGCACGGTGTGGAACACGGGGACCCCGTGGACCTCCTGCCCCTCCCTGCCGGGCGTCGCGCCGGCCACGACGTTCGTGCCGTAGTTCACCATGTGCTCTGTCCAGAAGCTTCCTTCCCTCCCGGTGATGCCCTGGACCAGCACCCGGGTCGACGAGTCCAGTACAACGCTCACCGCCTCACCTCCGTCGTAAGCTCGATCGCCCTCTCTACCGCTTCCTCGGTGTCGGTCAACGGCTCTAGGCCGACGCCTCGCAGAAGCTCTTGCGTCTTCTCCTCCCCCGTCCCCCGAATAGCGGTCACGACCGGGAACTCCGGTTTCAACTGCTCTATCGCGTCTACCAGTCCTTCGGCGATGACGTCGGCCCTGGCGATGGTGCCAAACGTCACCACGAGGACGACTTTGGGTTCGGTACGCATCATCAGTTCCATCGCCTTGACGGCCTTGCGGTAGTTAGGCCCGCCGAACTCGATGTAGCTGGCGACGCTGCCGCCGCCGTAGTTGACTAGGTCGTAGATGACGTTAGTCAGGCCTGCCCCCGCGCACATCAAGCCTATCTTTCCGTCGAACTTCAGGCAGGGGATCCCCTCCATGGCTCCCTCGTACTCGACGTCGCTCTCGAAGTACTCCCTGCCCAGAGTAAAACGTCCCTGGCGGTGCAGCGAGCTGTCGTCGATGGTCACCTTCCCGTCCGCGGCGACGAGGGCGCCGTCTCCCGTGACCACGAGCGGGTTGATCTCCACCAACTCGGCATCGTACTCGCGGAAGAGGTCGTAGAGGTTCAAGAGCATCGCGCTGCCCGTTCTGACCCCGTCCGCGTCGAGTCCCAACCCGAACATCACGTTGCGCGCCTGGAAAGGAAGCAGCCCTTCGGACAATTTGACGCGCTCCATGATAATCCTGTCGGGCATGGTACGGGCGACCTCCTCGATCTCCACCCCGCCCTCGGCGCTCGCCATAATTAGCGCCGAACCGGAGACGGGATCGGCGGTGATCGACAGGTAAATTTCCTTGTCGATGTTTAATGCTTGCTCGACGAGCAGGCTGGGCACGTTCGCGGGCGAACCGAGTATCTGCTCCGCCTTCGTCCGGGCCTCCTCGCGCGTGGAGGCGAACTGGATCAGGCCCGCCTTCCCGCGGCCTCCCCGCAGAACCTGCGCCTTAACTACACACGGGAACCCGACTTCTTCTACCGCGCCGTCTATCTCCGAGGCGTCGGAGATCAAGCTCCTCCTCGGAACTGGGATGTCAGACTCCTCGAAGAGGTCCTTGGCCTGGTACTCAAACAGCTTCACTGGCTCTCATTCCCTCCGTCCGCTACTGACCGTACCTGGACCAGTAGGAGCCCAGAAGCTCCTCCTGGGTCGGTACAACCTCCGGGATGGGTTTGGAGACCCTGGTGATGTTGAGGAAGTGCTTATAGGAAAGGTTCTCGTCGATCTGGTTCCCCGCCCAGCTACCGCCGCCCATGGAGAGCGTGAAGTTCAGGCCGTTATCGAAGCTGCCCCCGTTACCGTAGACTTGGGCCTGGTTGATCAGCAACCGGCACACGTCCATCTCAAGCCCGATGCGCTCTACGTGGGACTCGTCGGTGGTGTGCAACCCGCACGAGTGCCCCCGGCCCACGTAGTTAAGGATACGCTTTGTAAGATCCAACGCCTCCTCAAAGTCCGCGACCTTGTACACGGTGAGGACCACCGAGAGCTTCTCACCCGAGAAGAGGTCCTCGTCGCCCACGCCTCTCCCTTCGACCATGAAGAAGGTAGCCTCTCGCGCCTCGGAGCTAAGGCCGGCGACCTCCGCTATAACCGAGGGGGCCTTGGCGAGGGTCTTGCTGTCGCGCTTTCCCCCTCCAGGCCACATCGCCTCTTCGAGGAGCGCGCGCTCTTCGTCATCGCAGAAGTAGCCGCCCTCCCTCTTCAGGGCCTCGACCATCTCTTCGTAGACCGGCGCCTCGATGACAACCGAGTTGTCATTCGAGCAGCTCGTGCCGTAGTCGAAGGTCTTGCTCATCCGGATCTTGCGTGCGGCCTCCTCTATCCTCGCCGTGGAATCGACGACCGAGACGACGTTACCCGCGCTGACGCAGGCGTTCGGGGTCCCGCTGGTTTGCCCGGCGCGGACGTTGTTGGCCGAGCCGGTGACGGTCACGAAGTCCGCCTGCTTTATCAGCTCGTACGTCTGCTCCTTATTGACCTCCGGCAGCATCTGGACCAGGTCGAGGGGCGCCCCAACCTTGGAGAGTTCCTCGTGCACGTACCGCAGGAGGAGCTTGCAGGTCGAAGCGCCTTTGGGCGAAGGAGCGATGATTACCGCATTGCGGCCTTTGAGCGCCATCATGGCCTTGTTGGCCGGCGTGGCGGACGGGTTGGTGGAGGGGGTTACCGCGGCCACGACCCCTACGGGTTTGGCGATCTGGGTAATACCCTTCTCCTCGTCAACGTCGATTACACCGACCGACTTCGCGGACGGGTCCAAAAGGTCCCGCAGGGTGCCCAGGTTCTTGCGCTGGTTCTTGGTCACCTTGTCCTCGAACTTACCTAAGCCCGTATCCTCGACCGCGAGCCGCGCCAACTCCTCGGCGTGCTCCTGCTTTATGATGGCCCAGGCGACAGCCTGGACGACCTCGTTCACCCGCTCCTGGTCGTAACCTATAAAGACTTGCATGGCTGCCCGAGCCTTCTCGATCAGACCAGCGATGACCTCCGGGACCTCGGCCTCTTTAGTAGCAGCCTTCCCCACGCTCTTGGCCTCTAGCTCGTCTCCCCCGGCATTGGTCCCCTCCGCCGTTACTTCCTTGATCTTCTCCGCGCCCATAACCCCTTCACCCTATTCTAGTTCTCCGACAGTCCTGTCCTCGATGCTTTTGCCTGCCACTCGAAGGCCCCGTCCCGTTGGAAGCGGGGCCTTCGAAGGTCCTTCCTCTTTTTCTAGGCTTCCACCTTCTCCTTGGCCCAATTCCTGTGGTCCGTCTCGGCGTACTTGTCCAGGAAGCGCACCGGCATGTTCAGGGCGTCGCGCCTGAAGGGCGGCGCCAGCTGGGCGCCGTCGACCATGATCTCCAACACCGTGGGATTGCCCGAACGCAGGGCGCCCTCGAAGGCCTCCCTCACGTCCTCGGCGCGCTCGACCCTCACTCCGTCGGCGCCCATCGCCTTCGCCACCTCTGCGAAGCTCGGGCCCTCGATCTCGGAGCCCACGAAGCGGTTGTTGTAGAAGTCGACCTGGTTCTTCTGCTCCGCGCCCCACTTCTTGTTGTTGAACACGCAGGCGATGACCGGCAGGCCCTGCTCGACGGCGGTGCTCGTCTCGTGCAGGCTCATCCCCCAGGCCCCGTCGCCAATAATGGCCACCACCGGGCAGTCCGGACAGGCGAGCTGCGCGCCCAAAGCCGCCGGGTAGGCGAACCCGCAGTTGCCGAAGGTCCCGGCCGCGATGAACTTACGCGGCTTATCGAACTTGAGGTAGCCGTTGGCGGTGGAGCACACGTTGCCGATGTCGGTCGTGACTAAGGCGTCGGCGGGGAGCGCCCTCGAGATCTCCAGAAGCGCCCGGCGCGGGTTTATAGGGTCGCCGTCCTCCATGGCCAACGAGACCTGCTCCTCGTCCCACGCCTCCTTCTCGGCCTCGATCCGCGCCAGACGCTCCTCGTCCGGCTTGCGGTCCTCGGCCTTCTCCTTCAGGAGCCTGAGGAGCTCCTCGCCGACCTCCCTGGCGTCGCCCACGATGCCCACCTCGATGGGGTGCGTCCGGGCGATCTGCTTGGCGTTGACATCCACCTGGACGATCTTCGCCTCCTTCGGGAACCAGTCGACGTCGTACTGGGGAACCGTCCCGAACACGGCGAGCCTCGAACCGAGCGCTAGGACCACATCGGCCTCGGAGAGCAGCTTCATCGCCGCCTTCGACCCCATGTAGCCTGTAGGCCCGACCGCCAGGGGATGGTCGGCCGGGAAGGCGTCGTTGTGCAGGTAGGAGGCCGCGACGGGCGCGGTTAGGTGCTCCGCGATCGCCTTGACGACCTTCTGAGCGTCCGCGTCCACCACGCCCTTGCCGGCGATTATGGCCGGGTTCTCGGCGTTCGCGAGGAGCTCCGCCGCCCTCTGCAGGGACTCAACCGAGCCCTTACCACCCACGTTGGCGCGGTACCGGTGTGGCTCTAGGATCTCTTCTTCGATCTCGCCGTAGAAGAAGTCGCGCGGTATGTCGTAGAGCACCGGTCCACGCTCGGCGTAGGCCTTCCTAAAGGCCGTCCTCAAGACGTCGGCGGCTCGGGAGGGATGCGTCACCTTCACCGTGGACTTGGTGACCGCCTCGAAGATGGCCACCTGGTCGCTCTCCTGGAAGCCGTCCCACCCGATGGAGGCCGTGCCGGCCGAAGGCGAGATCACCACCATCGGCGTGTGCGCCATGTTGGCGGCGGCCACCGACGTGACCATGTTGGTTATGCCGGGACCGTTCTGCCCTATAACCACCCCCGCCTTGCCGGTCACCCTCCCCCAAGCGTCCTCCATGTGCGCCGCCGTCTGCTCGTGGCGTACCGGGATAAAGCGTATCCCCGCAGCCGGGAAGAGGTCGAGCAAATCCATGAATGCTGACCCGACGATTCCCGGAACGTGGTCAACGCCCTCCGCCACGAGCGTCTCCACTATCGCCTCGCTCGGCGTCATCTTCACCTTTGCCATAGGTGCTTGCTCCTTCCCTCGCCCTAAGATACCGATCGCCTCGACTGCATTTTCTATGAACCAGTATGAATCATCATTTGGGCAGCAACTTGTGTCAAGAAATACAAACATTGGCGTTTCAGATCACGCCATTGGCATCGTCTATGACTACCGTATGGTCCTCCCGCGAGCGGCGCCAGGAGCACGAAAGGCGAACGTTCGGCCAACTTGTGTCTACTTTACGCGGCGTCGTTGCCGGCGTTGTGGATCTCTGCGGGGCAGCCTCGCCCGTTCCGCCAGGCTAGGTTAAGGTCTTGACCGCTATAGGTTATCAGTATAATTGTCGTGAGGTCGCATTGATATCATAGGGCACACGATAAGCTAGCCAGAAGAGGGAAGGATATGGACTACGAGACGGCGTGCGTGTATCTCGGGGGCATGAGCCCAGAGGCGTTCGGCAAGCGGGTCGAAGTCAGTATCCCGCTGAGGACTGGGAGCTATCATACTATAGCTCGCTATGAGCGAACGCCGGACGGGGAGCATCGGGAGAGCTGGCGCAGGGGCCACCATACACGCGTGGTGGACCTGAAGATAGAGGCCAGGGTCGGGGATGTGGTGTATCAGCGAACGACTTCGCCGGCAAGCGCGGTGGCCCTGGAGCGATACGGAATGGTCCTGGGGGACCACGAGATAGACTGGGGTTCGGACGCCGATTGGGTCGTGGATTTCGGTCCCATGGGTGATGCGACCCGCCGGGGCCTGCGCAGCCCGACCGCCTCCCCGGACGTGAAACGGGGGCGGGTCACCTCACCGGACGGCGCGGAGGTCGTCGGAGGTGCAGTCGAAGGGGCAGAGTCTGCAGGTGGCGGCTCTGGCTGAGCCCGGTGAACACACTGATAGCGGTGTTCGTAAAGATTGATCCTACTAGCTGAAGTGGATGGCAGGGAGAATCGCTACAACTCTTGAACCGTTCCGTGCGGTCAGAGAACTCGCTACCAAATCGGGGGATCAATACTAACCCGCACTACTATGAGTACCGAGCCGTTAGTAGGGCTAAGAGAAGGTTTCCCGGAGAAGGTAGCGTGATCGACCGCGAGGCCGGTTATTCCTTCAGACGTTGGATCAGGTCGTCGTCCGTGGGACCGGGGTTGCGCACCAGGAAGGCCGGGCGGTCACCGGGGCGCTGGCTGGTCGTGTAGATATCCAGGCCGCGCATGTGGAGCCTCGCGCCGTCTACCTGGGTGGTGATCCGTTGGCAGCTCCAGCACTCTAGGTCGAAGCCCGAGCCGCGCGACTCCGGCCACTCGATGACCGTGCTGTTCATCACAAGGACATCCCTTTCCACGTGAAACAGCGCCCGATTACATCGGGGACAGACTAGGGCGAACAGGGCTTTCTCTGGCTGCTGCAATATTTCCTCCTGCGGTTATGTAATGACGTGATTATTGCATCTCCGAACTAACGGGCCGCGGCTCATCTGTGGAGCTCGGAGTCTCGGGGCCTGCGGTTCCCCAGCAGGCCGATGTCCCGGATGGCTTCCCTGGTGGTCGGGTAGTTGATGCCTCCAAACTTCTCCTCCCAGCCGGCCTTTTTGAGCCGTTCGCGGATCGGGAGTTTCAGATGGGTAAACATGATATCTATCCCGCCGTTGCGGTAACCCGAAATTAAGTCTTCCAGGTCCTCTATAGCCGTCACGTCGATGCTGTTGACACTGCGGCCGTCGATGATTATGTGCTTCAGGTCCGGTCTGTCGGCGACCTCCTTTATCAGCCACTCCTCTAAGTAGGGCACGTTGGCGTAGTAGAAAGAGGCGTCGAAGCGGATGATCAGGGCCTCCGGGTAGGTCTTCGCTTCAGGGTAGCTCCTCAGGGCCAGGAAGGCGTCCTCTTCCTCGACGTAACCCATCTCGGATATGTTGGGGTAGGCAGTGCGCCGGATGAACATGACCAGGGCGAACGCGGCCCCGGCTATGATTCCCTCCTCGACCCCGACGAGGAGCGTCAGCGCGAAGGTGAGCAACAGCGCGACCCCATCGGCCCGCCGGATCTTGAAGACGCGCCTTGCCTCTTCGAAGTCGAGCAGCCTGTAGACCGCGACCATGATGATCGCCGCAAGTGCCGCGTTCGGCAGGTAGTAGAACAGCGGGGTCAGAAAGAGCAGGGTCGCCAGGATCATGAGCGCGGTGATGATGGAGGCTAACTGCGTTTTGGCCCCCGACTGGTACTGAACGGCCGTGCGTGAGAAGGACCCGGCGACCGGGAAGCCCGAGAAGAAGGCGGCTCCAAGGTTGGCGAAGCCGAGCGCCTTGAGCTCCTGGTTAGAGTCGATCTTGTACCTCTCTCTGGCAGCGACCGCCTTCGCCACCGAGATCGACTCGATGAACCCCACGAACGCCACGACCACGGCCGCCGGCAACAGGGCGCGGAGCGAACCGGGATCCAGGGCGGGTACGGAGAGACTCGGCAGCCCCTGCGGCACCTCCCCGACGACACTGACGCCCCTCCCATCCAGGCCGAGGAGATAGACAATCAATGTGGCCCCGGCCGCCACCATGAGGGGACCGGGGAGGCGTGGCGCCCCTTTAGCCAGCAGAACCAGCGCTACGATGCTGCCCGCGCCGATGGTGAGGGTGAGCGGGTCGGCAGCCCCGACACCGAGAGCAAGTTCCAACGCCGTGCCCACGGTGGAGCCTCCGGCGGAGAGCGGTATCCCCAGCAGGTACTGCATTTGACTCAAGGCGATCACTATGGCCGAGGCGTAGATGAAGCCGCTCAACACCGGGCGCGGGATGAAGTTGGTTATGAAGCCCATCCTGAAGAGCCCTATCGCGAGCTGCAGCACGCCGACCATAAAGGCGAGCAGCAAGGCAAGGGAGATGTACTCGCCGGAGCCAGGCTCGGCGAGTGCGGAGACGCTCGTGAACGTAAGGAGCGCCATGAGCGCGGGGGGACCGACCGGCATGTGCCTGGAGGTGCCGAACAGGGCGTAGAGTATGGCTGGTACGGTTGAGGCGTAGAGGCCATATATCGGCGGCAGCCCAGCGAGCAGGGCGTAGGCCATCCCCTGCGGGACCAGCATCACGGTAACAGTCAGCGCCGCCGAGAGGTCGCTGGACAGATCACCTCGTCTGTAGTTCTTCAACCAGCTATAAGCGGGGACGATTCTCTCTAAAGCTCTCACCCTCGCTCCCGCTCCACCATCCTCGCTAACGTCTCCCTCGACGAGAAACCCGTCGAACCCTCAGGTTACTCCTCTCTGACGAAGAATACCTCTCTGTCCGGCCTGTAGGGACGGTCGAAGACCTCCGGGCGCCTGAGTCCACCCTCCACGGGGCCGGGCCGGGTCATCGCGAACCACCGCCGGTAAGTCTCCTTGCTCTTCTCCGTATCCACGTAGATGTCGCCGTAGCGGTCTTCGGGGCGCGCCCTCTCCAGATAGACGGCCTGATGCCAGCAGTGCATCCCGCTTATGGGGTCCGGGTGGACGGCGAAGGTGAGGTTCTGGTGTACCCCGCCGTCGCTCCAGAAGATGCGGCTCGTGTCCGGGTCGGAGCTCTCGTACGGGCCGGGGCCTTCCACCTGCCGCAACATCCAGCCGCCCGCTTCGCGGGTCATGTCCACCAGGGAGTTGCTCCAGCGATCCCCCCCCTTGTCCTGCCTGCGACGCCAGCGGCCCAGGTGGTGCGAGCAGGCGATAACGCCGGGCGCTATCCCCTCGGTGACCCACGCATGGTTCACCGAGTAGCCGATCTCGGTAGTAACCCTGATGAGGTCGCCGGTCTCTACGCCGCGTTCTTCCGCATCCCCCGGGTTGATCCAGACCGGGTTCTTGTTCGAGATCTCGTTCAGCCACTTAGAGTTGCCGCTGCGCGTGTGAATCAGGGTCGGCAACCGGAAGGTCGCGTTTAAGACGAGCTGCCCTTCTTTCAGGTTATCCGGGTGGACGTGGCTCTTTATGTAACCGGGCGCCGCGTGCTCCGGCCAGCCCCAGGCGGCCATCGTCGGAGACCATACCTCTAGCTTTCCCGAAAGGGTCGGGAAGCCCTCGCGCGGCTTGTCTCGCACCTGGACGCCCACGTGCGGCATCCTCCGGTTTGCCCGTATCACCCCGTTCATGCGGCTCTCCTCTGTGGTGAGGGTGCCGTCCGGCTCCACCCTCGCGCCCTCTACCTCTCCGTCGGAGAGCTCGCGCATGTTGCGCTCGTAGGCAGCGTTCTTCACCTCGAACGCCCCGTACTTGCGCATGTAGTCCAGGGACGAGAGTCCTTCTTCGGCGGCCCGTTCCGGAAGCCCGGGCACCGAGTTCTCGAAGACGTAGCGATAGTAGTCCTCGAGCGTGAGCTTCTCGCCCGGAGCGTAGGGGCTCTCGAAGTACTGCCTTATGCCCATCTCGCCGTCCGGGTCTATTCGCCAGCTGAGTTCGATCCAGAACTCGTCGTCCTCCCAGACCTCACCGGGGTTGGTCTCGTAGGTATACCGGACGTCCTCGCCTCGCCTCCGGGCTGCCTCGCGCAGTACCGGCTGCCTGAAGGAGAGCCACACCCCCGCGTGGGTCTCCTGGCTCTGAATGTCGTGACGCTCCGAAGCCAATCCCATCGGCAACACGTAGTCGGCGAAGTACGCCGTCTCGTTCCACGTCGACGTAAGTGCTACGTGGCAGCCGATGTAGTCCTTGTTCTGGAGCACCTCCATCCAGGAGAACCCGTCCGGGAAGGTCCACACGGGGTTCAGTACCCGGGTGAAGTAGACGTCTACCCTCCCCCTCCCCTCTCTGAGGAAGTGGGGCAAGAGAATGCTCATCTCGTACTGAGCCAACGGGTACTCGTCGGGATAGGTGAGCTCGTTCCAGACCTTCTGCGGCGGGGCCTCCTCCCAATAGTGCGGCAACCACTTGTTCCAACCGTTGGGGTTGGTCCCGCCGGGTTTTCCCCAGCTGCCGGTCAGCACGTTCAGAAAGACCAGGGTGCGGGGAACCTGCCACCCGCCGAGGTTGCCCGCCGCCGCTGCCCGCCAGATGTGCGCGGCTACGGCCGGCCCGGCCTCCCCTATTACGCGTGCTACCTCCAGGATCTTCTCCGCCGATACCCCGCTCTCGGCCTCCGCATACCGCGGGGTGTACTGAGCATAGTCTTCCTTGAGCGCCTCGATAAAGTCGTCGAACGATTCCCGGTCCTTCTCAGGATGTAGCTCTCCGAGGTACTGCTGCCAGTTGGTCCAGTCGTGCAGGAACCGGGCGTCGTAGAGACCCTCTTCGAGGATGACGCGGGCCATCGCCAGGAGGACGGCCGCCTCGGAACCCGGACGGGTGGGGAGCCAGTAGTCCGCCTTCGCCGCCGAATTCGAGAGCCTGGGGTCGAGGACTATAAGCTTGGCGCCCTTCATCCTGGCCTCAATGATTCTCTGGGCGTGGGGGTTGAAGTAGTGGCCGCTCTCCAGGTGGGCGCTGACGAGCACTATGGCCTTAGCGTTGGCGTAGTCCGGCGAGGGCCGGTCGAAGCCGCTCCACAGCTGGTAGCCGAACCTGCCGCCGCTGGAGCAAACATTGGTGTGCGAGTTGTGAGCGTCCACCCCCCACGCCCTGAAGATGCGCTCCATGTGTTGGTGCTCGAAGCCGGGGCGTCCGACATGGTACATGATCTCTTCTCTCCGCCCCTCCCGGATGGCCGTGCCGATGCGGCCACCGATATCCTCGAGGGCCTCCTCCCAGCTCACCCGCTCCCACTCGCCGGAGCCGCGTGGCCCTACACGCCGCATCGGGTGGAGGATGCGCCCGGGATCCTTGATCTGGTTGATGGTCGCCGGGCCCTTCGCACAGTTCCGCCCCCGGCTCCCCGGGTGCAGCGGGTGCCCCTCGAACTTCCTGACCTCGTTCTTGTCCTTGTCCACGTAGGCAAGTAGACCGCAGGCGGACTCGCAGTTAAAGCAGACCGTAGGGACTATCTGGTAGTTCTTTTTCTCTTTGCGGGTCCAGCCCCGGGCCTCGTACTCCGTCCAGTCGTCCCACCTCTCGGGGGGCGGGAAGTTGGTCAGGGTACTCCCCGGGACCATGCGTTCTATCTCATTCTGGCCGTTCTCGGGCTGGTCCACATCGGGGATAAGCCGCAGCTTCGTCGCCGCCCGCTCGATCAAAGACCTGCCGGGTTCTTTGCGCATTGCCTCTCCGTTCTACTCTCGAACCTGACGCTTTAAGCTAGCGGGATCAACTGCGGGGCCTCGACCCATGCATGCTCGGTGATCAGTATCCCGATCAGCGCTAAAATCCCTGCAACCGCCACCGCCACGGGGGCTGCCAGAAAAACGCCCAACGCTATCAACGCGAGCGGTACAAGCGATCCCAGGAGCACCGATCCTCCCCAGAAGAGCCTCTTGTAATGGCCCTTGTAGATCATCTCCGCCGCCCTTGCGGCATCACGATCCGGGTGCTCTACGGCGAGCTCCGCCCAGAAGACCAGGATCCCCAAGATAAGGCTGAGCGCCAGCGTTAGCGCGAGCACCCCTCTCAGCGGCTGCAATCCCTCGACGAAGAGCGATACTAGGTACAGGGCCGCCGCGCCGGCCACGGCCGCATGAACGAGCATGTGCAGCGGGAGTGCCGGGCTCTGCCAGAAACTCCGTCCCTTGCACTGCGCGAAGAGAAACGCCGTGTAGACCGCCGTAGCGCCCGCCAGCATCACCAGCGGCCACGCCAGCACCACATCCGCCCCCTGGCTGACGCCCTGCGGGACGACGCCAAAGAGGCCGAGAAGCTTTATGAGCACCCACAGGGAGAGAACGCCGCCGAAGGCGGTGATGATGTAGGCGCCCTTGACGAGCCAACTCCTCCACTGCGGCCTCAGGAGCACGTAGTGGAAGCGGTCGGGCCGGTCGAGGTCGGAGATCAGGAGCCCGCCGGTGGCCGCCATGAAGACCAAGCCCAGGATCGCCCCGGCCCATAGAGCCGCGTCCGAGACGGCCGCCCCGATGCCCACCGCGAGGAAGGGGATGGCGACCGAGCCGGTGGCTATGGCCTTCGTCCATACGTAAGCCGGAACTTCCTTGCCCCACATCACGCCTCTGTTGGGCTGGTCGTAGGTCCTCCTCGCCTTCTCCGGCTGCACTTTGGGTCTCGGTTCCGGCCCGGCGGGCTCGGGCGCGCTGCCCTCCCTCGATCCTGTCCTTCCAGGCTTGCGCCCCAGGGGGATAACCCCCTGCGTGAGCGAGCCTCCGTGGCCGTTCCCCCCCTGGCCGTTATCCGGCGCATGGTGTCCTACGCCGCGGGCCTGGTTGCTCCACATGTAGTCCGAGGCCACGGGGGCGTCGTCAGGCTGGAGAGCAGCCTCGTCGCCATCTATATAGAAGAGTTTGGGTTTGGTTCCCTTCTCGGGTCTCCGCGTCTGCACGCTCTCGCGGGCGAGGAGCTTGCTGATCTCCGTCTCCGGGTCATCCATGTCACCGCTGATGATCGCGTGCTCCGGGCACACCCACACGCAGGCTGGCTCGAGCCCCACGTCGACCCGGTGGGAGCAGTAGTTGCATTTGGCTGCTGTGTGGGTGTTTGGGTCTATGTACAGCGCGTCGTAGGGGCACGCCTGGGTGCAGGCCTTGCACCCGATGCACCGATCCCAGTTGAAGTCCACGATTCCGTCCTCGCGCGTGAACAACGCCGTGACGGGACAGGCCGTTACGCATGGGGCGTCGGCACAATGGTTGCATCGCATCACGTGGAACGCCCGCTGGGTCTCGGGGAATTCCCCTTTTTCTATGTACTTCACCCAAGTGCGGTTCACCCCCACGGGCACCTCGTGTTCCGCCTTGCAGGCAACCGTGCAGGCGTGGCAACCGATGCACTTGCGATTGTCGATGATGAACCCGTAGCTGGTCACCCAGATTCTCCTTCATAGAAGATTGCTTTGCTGAAATGCTAGCAGAGTGACAAGCTGCGATGAATAACGGATTGCCGATCTCGTTATCGGCCCGTCCTATATAACAGGATTTTTGGATCGGCTTCGTCACGGCACCTTGGCTCGTTCCGCAACAAGAACCTTCCGGTCGTGCATGTTTCGAGCGCGAACCGTTGCAGACTTACGACGCCGTATGCTTTGTGAGCGCCGCCACACGCTAGTTCAGCCCTTGATCTCCGCCAATAGCCCCTCCGTAAACCGTTTCTGGGCGAGGAAGTAGAGGATAATGCCCGGCAGTGAGATCAGGGTGGCTGCCGCTAGCAGGTAGTGGAAGTTGGGTCCCTCCTCTTCCCTGAAGTAGAGGAGCACGACCTGCACCGGGCGCATGCTCTCGCTCGAGGTAATGATCAGTGGCCACAACAACGCGAAGAGCCCGGCGGTCAGGACCGTAAGCAGAGAGAGCAGGACCGCAGGAACCGCGCAGCTCGACGGCGCGGCGTCCCAGTAGCCGCGCAGGGATCAGATCGAGAAAGCGTGCGCTATCCCGATCTGCATGAGCCCGAGGTAGCTGTCATAGAGGCCCGGCCACCCGCGCCGAGGTTCGATCCGACAGCACATGTTTCATCGCCCCCAACTCTACGTCAAACATCGGTTGAGGTCCTAATCCTCACCAGAAGCGCCGGCACCCCGTGCCGCTATCGGTCTCCCACGTACATCTTCTGCTGCGCAGTTGTGCGAACACCCGGAGAGGCAGCGATAAAGCTCAGAGGTTCGCTGAGAACAGACGAGCGAGTAAGAGATCCCCTACACCAGAGCTAAACAGATACACTAACCGTCGGTAAAACCCTACGAGGAGGCGCGTGTGACCGAGACGAGCACCGGGATAGAGGTCGGGCAGCGGATGCCGCTCTTCGAGCTGCCCGATAACGAGGGACGTCCCTTCAACCTGGTGAAGCAACTTCGGGACGGCCCCCTCGTCCTGGTCTTCTACCGGGGCGACTGGTGACCGTACTGCAACGGGCAGCTGGTCAGCTACGCCAGGAAGTACGAGGAGTTCGAGAAGCGCGGTACGAGGATCTCGGGCATAAGCGTGGACCCGCCCTCGCACAACGAGGGGATGGTCGAGAGGCTCTCCCTCCCCTTCACGCTCTTGAGCGACCCTGAAGGTACCCTCGCAAAGCGCTGCGACCTGTGGAACGCCGACGAGGGCGTCGCGGTGCCGGCCATCGTGGTCGTGGACCGTGAGGGCATCGTACGCTACTTCTACAGGGGTAGAGACTTCGCCGACAGACCCGGCGACGAAGAGGTGTTCGGCGCCCTCGAAGAGGTGCCGGAGGCCGGGGAGGCCGACGGCAAGAGCGAGCCGGAGATAAGAGTCACCGCCGACGAAGCAGAGACCTCGACGGTCCGTCCCGAGAAGTCGGCGATGCCCCTGGAGCAGCTAGTCCCCTACTATAGGGGCGTCTTCTTCGCCACCGTCGCCCTGAAGCGCCGTTTCGGAGAGCTCAGGGACAGGGACGCCTTCAGGGAGGTCGACCGCTACCAGCGGATGGTCAAGGAGTATCAGGGCGCGATCGACGAGACCCACAAGGGTAAGCAGGACACATAGCCCTATCAGAGGCTCCGTTCAGCTCGGGAGCTTCGGGACCTCGGGTTCGACGGCGACGTTAATGAGGTAGGGCCATCTCGCGGCGAGGCCGCGTTTGAGGGCGCCCTTGAGGTCGTCCGGCTTCTCGACCTGTTCACCCCGCACGCCCATGCCTTCGGCGACCTTGACGAGGTCGAGGCCGGGGACGTCGAGGCCGGGGACGGTGTCGTCTATGCCGATGGCGTCGCGGAAGCCCTTGAGGATGTAGTAGCCGCTGTTGTCCACGATCACGAAGACGACGTTCGCGCCGTACCTCGCGGCGGTCCATAGAGCCTGTACCGAGTACATGCTGGAGCCATCCCCGATCAAGCAAACCACCGGCGTCTCGGGTTGGGCGAGCTTGTACCCGACCGAGGCGGGCATCGCGTATCCCAAGCCCCCCGAGGCGGCGTTGAAGTAAGCGCCCGGCCAGTTGGGCCTCACGTGCTCGTGGAACGTCCCCCTGGAGGAGCCCGACTCCTCGAAGAACGCGGTCCCCTCCGGCATGGCCTCCGCTAGGGTGTGCATAAGGTACGCGGGTGGTATCGGCGTTGCGGCCTCGGGGACGGGCGCCGCCTCGCGCACGGGTGGGGCGGGGCGCCCCGGGTCCTCCGGCAGGAGCTCTATGAGCCGGCGCACGGAGAAGGCTACGTTCCCGAACAGGCTCGTCCCGAGGGCGGCGCGGGTCGCCTTGTCCGGATCCCCGGTGATCTGGAGCACCTGTGTGCCCTCCTTGACGACGGGGCCGGGAACGTAAGGGTAATAGAGAAATACCGGAGCGCCGAGCACGAGCACGACGTCGTAGTCCGAGAGCTGCTCGGAGACCTGCTTCTGAGCCGAAGCGAGGCTGCCCTGGAAGAGGGGATGATCCTGCGGGAAGCCCGCCCTGGAGGCGAGCGGGGCCTCCCACACGGCCGCGTTTAGCTTCTCGGCGAGCGCGACCGTATCGTAGAACGCCCCCTTCCGGTCTACCCACGCCCCGGCCACGACCGCCGGCCTCTCCGCCCCAGCGAGCACTTCCGCAAACTTCTCCAGCCCTTCAGGATCGGGCGCAGGCTCGTAGTAGACCTCGTGAAAGGGGGGCTTCTCGCCCTCCCTGTCCCAGTCGTCCATCGGCACCCCGAGAAAGACCGGACCACGTGGGGCGTGCATGGCGAGGTGGTAGGCACGGAGCATCTCCCTCGGTACGTCCTCGGCCCTGTACGGCTCGTAGCTCCGCTTCACATACGGCTGCGCGAGCTCGACGAGGTTCGCGCTCAACATAGGGTCGAGCGAGATGTGCCGCCTGTCCTGCTGGCCGGCGGTGACGACGATCGGCGTGCGGTTGTGCCAAGCCGTGACCATCGCCCCCATTGCGTGGCCCAACCCCGGCCCCGTGTGCAGGTTGACCAAAGCCGCCCTACCCGTACCCTGCGCGTACCCGTCGGCCATCCCCAGCACGGTCGCCTCCTGCAACCCCAGCACGTAGCGGAAGTCGTCAGGAAAGTCCTTCAGGAACGGCAACTCCGTGGAGCCGGGGTTGCCGAAAACCGTGGTCATCTCAAGATCGCGCAGCAGTTCGAAGGTTGCCTCGCGTACCGTTACCATATATTGTCCAACCCCTTCCCGAAGCTAGTCCTTGCGAAACGCAAACTATACCCGTAGGAATCGACCGGGACACGCTCGCAAGAGAGCCCCCGGTCCGCATGCAGGGTCATACAGGCAAAACAGACTACAGAATGACGCTCGCGAGCCGGGAGCGAGAGTAGTTCCCGGCGCCCGCTCTGCTAGTCGTCTTCCCTTTCAGCCTCGTAACCGTCTTCGCCACGGGACTGCCCGGAAGCGGGCTGTACAGGAGTAGCCCCCTGAGGACCGGTGCTAACGTAGATATCAACGGCGCTACCCGAGTTCAGAGAGGTGCCGGTTGCGGGGTCCGTCCTCACGACGCTGCCCGCTGGTATCATGTTGTTAGGTTCCTCATAGCGATTCCCGACCCGGAGGCCCATCCTGGAGAGTATGTCCCTGGCCCGCGGCTCCTCAACCCACGCGAGGTCTTCGACATAAGTAGGATAAGAGGCTTGCTGGTCCACCACCGGGGCTGCATTGTTCTGGGCGGAGTCCTTGCTTTTGCTGGTCTCGGGCTCCTGCCCGGCAGACTCTGACCCGCCTGATCCCGTAGGGTCGGAGCCTTCGAAGAGGCCGTTAGAGTAAGCCAGGGCGAGGCCGCCAACCAACAGTACGCCAAAGAGCAGAGCGGTCAGGGCGGGTAAGAGCCTACCCCTGCGGTTTGTGTCGCGGGCAGGGGAACTGGCGGGCGCGGCAGGCGACGGGCGAACGGTCGTTTTCCTCGTGTGGTCTACCCGTTTCCCGATGAGGGGCGCGGTCATCACCTGGGTCTCCGCAGCGGCCGGCGGGAGGCCGGAGCGGATACGTTCGAGGTCGTCGGCCAGAGCGCCTGCGCTCGAGTAGCGGTCCTCGGGGTCTTTAGCGAGGAGCTTCAGGACTAGGGCGTCGAGGGCGCGTGGGACTTCGGGGTTCGCCTCCCGGGGCGAGCGGGGCGGCTCGTTGACGTGCATCATCGAGAGGGCAACTGGGTTGTCGGCCTCGTAGGGGAGGGCGCCGGTGAGCATCTCGAAGAGGACGACGCCCAACGAGTAGAGATCGGTTGCCAGGCCTATGGGCTTGCCGGTAGCCTGTTCGGGGGACATGTAGCCAGCGGTGCCGAGTACGGCGTTCGTCGTCGTGACGGGCGAGGAGGCGGCCCGGGCGATGCCGAAGTCTGTGACCTTGACGTCGCCGGCGCGGGTAACGAGGACGTTCTGGGGTTTTATGTCGCGGTGGATCACGCCCTGCTCGTGGGCGGCGGAGAGGGCGTCGGAGATCTGGAGCGCCACTCCCATCGCGGCGGCCGGAGCGAGCGCCCCGTCGCGTCTGATGCGATCCTTGAGCGTCCCCCGGGGCACGTACTCCATCGCGATGTAGTACGCCCCCTCCCCCGAGCGTCCCCAATCGTAGATCTGGACTATGTGCGGGTGCGAGAGGCGGGCCGCGCTCTGCGCCTCGCGCCGGAAACGCCCAACGAACTCCTCGTCGTCCGCGTACTGGTCCCTGAGCACCTTGATCGCCACGTGCCGATCCAACACCTCGTCATGCGCGAGGTACACGTTGGCCATGCCTCCACTCCCCAGGGGCTCGACCAACTCGTAACGATTGTCCACGACGGTACGTTGCATGCCATTATTCTATACCCTCCGGGGGGCCGCCAGAAGGCCCCTACCCCATCGAGATGAGCGGCAACGCCCATATCCCCGGTACAATGTCACACCAGGAAGAGACACAGCGGCACCGGCAGGCAGGGGATAAGAGCATGAAAGCAATAAGGGTGAACGAGTTCGGCGGTCCGGAGGTCTTGAGCTACGAGGACGTGGAGGTCCCGGAGCCCGGCCCCGGTCAGGCGCGGGTCCGGCTGGCGGCCTCCGGGGTCAACTTCATAGACGTCTACCAGCGCACGGGCACCTACCCGATGGACCTGCCGTTCACTCTGGGCCAGGAGGGAGCGGGCGAGGTAGAGGCCGTGGGCGAGGGAGTCGAAGAGTTATCACCCGGCGATCACGTCGCCTTCGCGGGGGTGATGGGCTCCTACGCCGAGTACATAGTCGCCCCGGCAGAGAGGTTAGTCCCCTTCAACATCACCCTCGTCGAGGCTAGGGTCGCCGCGGCGATCATGCTGCAGGGGATGACCGCCCACTACCTCACCCACAGCACCTTCCCCCTTCAGGAAGGCCAGACCGCGCTCGTCCACGCGGCGGCGGGCGGGGTCGGACTCTTGCTCTGCCAGCTCGCGAAGATGCGCGGGGCGAGCGTCATCGGGACCGTCTCGACCGAGGAAAAGGCGAAGCTAGCCAGGAACGCCGGGGCGGACGAGGTGATCCTGTACACTGAGCAGGACTTCGCCGAGGAGACGAGGCGCATCACCGGCGGCGAGGGCGTCCACGTCGTCTACGACAGCGTAGGCAAGGACACCTTCGATAAGAGCCTCGACTCCCTGCGGCCCCGCGGCTACATGGTGCTCTTCGGAGCGTCCAGCGGTCCCGTGCCACCGTTAGACCCCCAGGTCCTCAACCAGAAGGGCAGCCTCTTCCTCACCCGGCCCAAGCTTGCCGATCACATAGCGAGCAGAGAAGAGCTGCTCTGGCGGGCACAGAACCTCTTCGCCTGGATCGGGCACAACCACCTCGACATCCGCATCGGCGGCACGTACAGGCTCTCCGAAACGGATCAGGCCCACCGCGACCTCGAAGGCCGCAAGACCACCGGCAAGCTCATCCTCATCCCCTAGGAGAAACCGTGAAGCTGGACGTGGGCCTCGCCGTCGAAGGCAAGCACCTCCCAGGGATAGACGAGACCGGTCGCGCCGCCGAATCTCTAGGCTTCGCCGGCCTCTGGACCAGCGAGACCAAGCACGATTCCTTCCTCCCCCTGGCCGTGGCAGCGAACGCCACCGAGCGGCTGTCTTTAGGCACCTCCATCGCCATCGCCTTCTCCCGCTCGCCGATGGTGACGGCGCAGGTAGCGTCGGATCTCCAGGACCTCTCCGGGGGTCGCTTCATCCTCGGTCTCGGCACCCAGGTCAAGGCGCACGTCACCCGCCGCTTCGGCATGCCCTGGGGCAGGCCCGCCGCCCGCCTGAAGGACTACATCCTCGCCCTCCGGGCAATCTGGGAGTCCTTCCAGACAGAGAGCGGCCTCGACTACGAGGGCGAGTTCTACCGGCACACCCTGATGTCCCCCTTCTTCAATCCCGGCCCCATCGAACACCCGGAGATTCCCATCTACATAGCCGGCGTCAACACCCGCCTGGCGACTTTGGCCGGCGAGCTCTGCGACGGCTTCCATGTCCACCCCTTCCACACCACTGACTACGTACGCCAGGTCGTCGAACCGGCTATAGAGGAGGGAGCGCAGAAGGAGAACCGGAGCTCTAAGGACGTCGAGCTTGCCACCAGCGTCTTCATCATCACCGGCGAGAGCGAGGAGCAGATCGCAGAGCAGCGCCAGAAGATGCGCGCCCAGGCCGCCTTCTACGCCTCCACCCCCACTTACCGCACCGTCCTCGACGTCCACGGCTGGGGCGAGGTCGGCGAGAGGCTCGGGAAACTCGCCAGGGCGAAGAAGTGGGACGAGATGCCGGAGCTAATAACCGACGAGATGCTCCACGCCTTCGCCATAGAGGCTACCCCGGATGAGGTCGGACCCGCCCTAGTGAAACGTTACGAGGGACTTATAGACCGCGTCGCCCTGTACCTGCCGTTCGTGCCAGGTGAGAGGGACGAGTTCTGGCGCGCGACGATAGAAACGGTGCACGGCGCAACCTGAAAGCACGAATAAGACTACGGACGGTCGAAAAGGATCTTCGGTAACAAGCCTGGGCGAGGCTATAACTTCGGATTCGCTAGAGCTTTTAAAGTATCTAAGAAACCGTCTGAAAAGGGG
>JADDPM010000084.1 GCA_016781885.1 Rubrobacter sp. | reverse complement strand
GTTGTGGGCTTGAACCTGACAACACACATCTAGTACAAATGTCCTATTTCCTCCGCTGGCGCGCCGAGATAAGTTACCGGTAGATGCGACTCAACGGGGGTTGCTGGAGGTAAGGAGCAGCGGCATGACCGACACCGTGACTGGAGCTAAAGAAGAAGTCAAGGTGGCGAAC
The DNA here is from genome assembly GCA_016781885.1 of Rubrobacter sp. Classification (GTDB taxonomy): domain Bacteria; phylum Actinomycetota; class Rubrobacteria; order Rubrobacterales; family Rubrobacteraceae; genus Rubrobacter_F. Next base: position 9,702 of record JADDPM010000084.1, on the reverse strand, counting down.
ACAGTCGAAATTGTTCGCGAGAACCTGGTGATTAACGTCAAGGGCAGAGAAAGGGCCATGTCGTTCCTGCCCACCATGAAGATCCCCCTCAAGCATGTGCTGGGCGCGGAAGCGAATCCTGAGATCGAGAAGAAGTTGTGGCGGGCATGGGCGTTGGGGCGGGGTACTGACTGTGTCGCCGAGCCGGGAGTCAGGTTCTACAATCCCCACCATCGTATGGGAGATAAGGCTATAGTGATTCATCTGCAGGACGATGTATGCGAGCGTCTCGTGGTGGAGGTCCAAGACCCCGCTGCCGACGTGGCTAAGATTAACCAAGCAGTCGGAGCTACTTCTTAAAAAACAATCCTGATGGGTGGATATAGAAAGGGCTGAGGGTGCTATGCCCTGGCCCTTTTCTATTCCCTCACCCCCTCTTAATTTGCGAGAAGACCTCTTAGCGGAAATTTGGTGAATACAGCGGTCGAAGGCTCAGGAAGCAAGGAGAGGTGGACTCTGCCGTGTGTGAGTCGAGTATTACCCGACCGAACAGTTTCCCTTCAAAGGCGAACTCTTCGCTCCGAAGCGCACACGTGTGGCTAGACGCCACCTCTTTTAGCAGGCTTCCGCCATGCATCGGATTGATCCAATCCGCAGCGAGATTCTCGATACGCTCGACTACCCTCAGCACAGGCTCCTCCGCGGCAAAGATGCCCTACTCGCGGTAGAGCTGGCACATCTCCTTGCCCAGGTTCTCTCGCACGATGGCCGGTTGGTCCTCTGACTGTACCTAAAGGTCCGCAGGGAAGAGGCTGCTCGTCGTCTCCTCAAACACCATCATCGAGTCCCAGTGATGGACGTGCGGAGTTTCCAAAAACGCAGTCTATGCTCCCCAACATCTATAGTGCCACCATCCCGAAAGCCTAGTACGGCCCCGAGTAGTCCCACTGGGTCACAGTCCCACTGGGTCAGGTTGATTTTGGATCCCAGGTCGCTGCAGGCTAACACCGCGTCCGGCGTCTCTGCGACACGCCTGTTTCGGGTCTTTAGAGCCAGTCCATGCAGCTAACGTGCCTGGATCGAGTTTTTCAACAGGCTGGTATTCTCTCGGTAGCCCGGTAACAAGGTAGGGGCGGGGTCCTTCTGGGTTCCGTCCCTCTGTCTGCCCACAGTATCGGGGCGGGTGCATCTGGTAGAAGGAAGGCGGAAAATATGAGTATGGGGAGTCGGAGGACAAGGAAGGAACAACGGTCGAGAAGGAGACGTACAGAGCTGAGGGAGTTGGCATCGACCCCTGCTGCACGAAACTTGTTCTTGTTCATCGCGCTTTTCTGCTCTTACGGGGCGGCGTTTATCTTCGCCCTCGCGGGAAAGTGGTCGCTGGCAACCTTGTTGTTCGTGTTGGGCTCGATTATAGGGGGAGCTATCTGGATAGGGCAGGAGCCATGAGGTGAGCCTGCTACTCGTCCTTTCGCCTCCTGGCTAGCTGGAGGCCTAAATTAATTCTGGGTCATTCGAAGCTCAATTCAGGGCCCTCAGCCAGTCCAACGTCGACTCTTTCAGCAGGCTAGCGCGCTCGGCAACGCAAGGGTGGGTGCGCCAATGCTCGGGCTTCTCTGACCCCGACAGTCGCCGCCATCGTACGCCCCTTCCAGCACGGCGAAGCTAGGTGGTGACGTTCAGGCAACGACTCGATGGTGCGTCTTACCGCGCAACCATCTCTCTCCGACGATCCACGCTATCAACGCGGCTACCGGAACGACCGACTTGATGCGCCTCACTACTACGCACCCCCTTCGTGCCAAGCAATCCCCGGCGGACCACTACTATTTGCAATATAGTTACAGCACCGAGAGAGTGTATGTGATCTAGTTACATAAGTAGCTATAAAGATCACGCTGAGGAGGGCGGGGTGCCCTTCGCCCAACTGCCGCGAGGACCGACATCCTCGATCCCGGCTTGCCATTGATCTGTGTAAACCCTGGTTAAGCACGATCAGCTCGGACGATAAGGCGGTTCTCGAAGGTTGGAGGGGTGCAGGTCTGGAGGGTGACCATGTCCCGGTCACGTACCTGCCCCATCACCCAGGAGTCTTCCGGGCTGACCGTAAAGCTCTCGCTAACTCGGTATTCGTAGATTCGACCCTGGCGGTCTTTCAGGACTACCTCGTCCCCGCCGCGCAGCTTGTCGAGGTCGTGGAAGATCAAACGGCTCCCCGTCCCCGGATAGCCGAGGTAGTGGCCCGCTATAAAAACGTTCGTCTGGGCGTCCCGATCCCAGGGCAGGGACGTCTCCGGCTCATGCATTAGCCCCCTGTCGAGGACTTCCAGGTTGGCGGAGCTCATAACGGGCACGTCGTAGAGGCCCAGAGCTTCCACGGTGAGCGTCATCGCCGCGTCAGAGGTAGGTTCGTAGTATCGAGGCTCGTCGGCGACGGCCAACTCCTCTGCCGTCGGCCTCGGCCACTCGTCGGCGTCGGGCGTCGGCATAGGCCCGGACCGGGGCTCGGGCCGAGGTTCGGACCGGGGCTCGGACGCAGCCTCCCGTGTGGACTCCTTGCGAACCACCCTGTTCGTCTTCTGGCCTGGGTTGGGCTTTCTCTTCTCCTCGGTCGTAGTCTCGGCGACCGAAGGTTCCGAGGAGAGGGTCGCCGTCTCGGAAGGTTCTTCGCCACGGAGACCGACGGTAGCCGCCACCCCGGCAGCGAGCGCCAGCGAAAGGAGCATCATGGCCGCGCCTACCTTCAGAAGCATGTGCTCTGTCTAACCTCGATCCTTCCGAAGATCCATAACAAGCGGAGATGCCAGCCTCCGTTCTCGACTATCGCCCTTGCTGCCCGCGCCGGATTCCGATCCTGATTCCCAGGAGCCCCACGCCAGCGAAAATAGAGCTGGCGACCAAGGCGTAGACTGGCCAGCCGCCGGTTGGCGGGAGCGGTTTTTGAGGAATCGTTGCCTGGATAACGCCGCTTGTTGAGCCTGGAGTGCTCGTTCCCTGGTTTGCCTCGTCGCAGACGACAACCGTGTATTGCAAGTTCGAGCCTGTACTGTCCGCGTCTATATCAAGGCTAAAGGTGCCTGGGCCTTCAATCGGACCAGAGCGACCGGTTTCGCTCGCCGAGGAAAATATGGTAGAGAAAGGCACCGAAACTCCGCCTTCGTCCAGCGCTTCTATCTGAAAGACATCGACAAGGCCGCCGGTTCTCCTGAAAGCATAATTCCATTCCCTCCCGGTTATCTCGAACTGAGGGGTGATCTGACTTTCAGTACCGGTGAAGGTTTCCACGAGTCGTTCATTCCCCGAGCAGGAGAGCTGCGCGCCACCCGTGGTCCCGCCGGATGAGCCGCCGCCTTGTTGAGCCGAAGTCGGGCCTGCGAGCAAAACCATATAGACAGAGATGATCCCCCCGAACGCCAGGAGGACTACGCTAAGCTCTCTCCTGCCTAAAACCACCGCTCTCCCCCCTTGAAAACCACGATGCCCTCCTCTACCTCGTGCATGATAGCTACTATCTCAGTTATCGGCCAGAAGGACCGTTTGCTTTAACGTCAGGCAGCCGCCGGTCCCCGCTTCGTCGCCGGATGCAGACCGCACGAGACGAGCGAGACGCAGGATGTGTGCGCCACGACCATCTGTGTAGTCGAACCGTCCTGCGCAGACGGGACCGGACGATGCGTCTCCTGTCAGGTCGGCGGTTAACGAGCGAGTCGTTTGGCGGAGGTGGACGGGGGGAACGTAGGGAGTCACGGGTGAATCACCCGCTGCAGAGACAGGAAACAGAGAGGAGCCGACCATGACGGAGCCGTCGAACAAAGCCAGTATCGTCCACAACCTCGGCCTCGCTACGTGGTTTGGCGGGGCGCTCTTCGGGCAGGTCGCGCTGAACCCCACCGTGAGCCGCATCAGCGACAAGAGGGAGCGCGGGCGCGTCCTGAACGAGGCCTGGGGCCGCTTCAACGCGGTCAACTTCGCGGCCATCGCCGCGACGGTACTCACGTGGAGGCTCGGGGGCTTGAAGGAGAACTCCGAGCTCAGGGCACCCGCTCTGATGCGCATCAAGAACTTGCTGCTCGGAGGGGCGGCGGTCAACGGGGTCGCCTCCGGCATACTCGGGGCCAGGATCGCGAGCCAGTCCTCCCAGGGTGATACACCGGTTGAGTCGGGGACCCAACCCGCGCCGGAGACTCCTCAGGAGGCGGCAAGCTCGCAGCGACTCGTCGCGCTGACCGGCACCTCTTCCCTCGCTCTCCTCGCGGGCGTGATCGCGGTCTCGACGCTTATCGAGACCTCCGCCGTCAAGCCACGCGGCCTCCTCTCGCGCCTGCTTACATAGCCTCCGGCTTCTGACCCGTCTTACGACCGGCTATGGAGTTATGGTCTTCGAGGAAGGTAGAGCCTCTTCATCCGGGAATATCCTGCCAGCATCCGGCTTTGGCTGATCGTTGAGGTTTGGCTGTTGGCAGCTAAAATCCATCCACTCCTCGAACCCACACGCCTCCACGCTCGCCCGAACTTGCCAGGAAGGGTTACACAGGGACAGGTGGTGGGCGTAGAGCCGAGAATGTATCGTCAGCTCGCGCGTCGCCTCCACGTCGATGAAGGTAACCCCGGAGAGGTCTACCCATGTCGGCCGCCTGAGCGAGACGACGTTGCTCAAGACCTCTTGTAGGTCCTCCAGGTTATGCTGGTCGAACTCGCCCTCTAGCTCGACCAGCATGCCTCCCTCGTCCCGCTCTCGCACCCCTATACCGTACACTCGATCACCCCTTACGTGGTCTAAAAACCGCCGTTTCTACCCCTCAGTTACTTCGACCCTACGAGGAGTGATTTCGTTACAGCCATCACCAAAATTCGCCTGGGCGCGGGAGCGGCGCCCTTTCGTAGGATGCGAGGTCTGTTATCTTAAGGGCGGTAACCGCGCTGGCAGGCGGTCCCGGTCTCGACGCGATGGAGCTGCTCGAATGACCTCTCCAGACAACAACCTGGTGCAGAAGGCCGCGAGGGGCGACGTCGAAGCCTTCGCGCGGCTGGTCCGAAACCACTCGGGACTCGTGTACAGGGTTGCGATGCGGGTATTAGGCCCCCAGGACGCCCAGGACGCCAGCCAGGAGGTCTGGCTCCGGGTCTGGCGAAACTTGAAGAGGTTCAGGGGAGAGAGCGCCTTCAGCACCTGGCTCTACAAGATAACGGTGAACACCTGCTTGAACGCGCACAGGCGGGAGCAGACCCGCGAGGCGCGGGAGTTCGGTGACGAGTTTCCCTACCTGACCATACCCATCCCCCCCGGCGGCGAGTATGACCCGGAAGCCGCCGTCCTCACGGGGGAGCGGCGCGCGGAGATCTTCCGCGCCCTCGAACGCGTGCGAGCCGAGCATCGGGCGGCACTGGTGCTGCGCCACATGGAGGGGTTGAGCTACGCGGAGGTCGCCCAGATCCTCGAAGTACCCGACGGCACGGCAAAGGGCTGGGTCAGTAGAGGCCGGGCCGCGCTGCTCGTCGCCCTCTCGGACGGGAACCAGGACGGCGAGAGCCCGGGCAACATGGGAGGCGCGTCGTGACCGGGGTGGACCGCTGGGAGGTGCTGGAGAGGATAGGGGCGTTCGCCGCAGGCGAACTCTCCGGCGAGGAGGCGCGCGAGATCGAACGCTTCATCCTCGAAGACCCGGAGGGACAACGCCTGGCCGCCTCCTACGTCCGGATGCTGGCCCTGCTCGGCGCCATCGGCGAGGAGACGCCGGAAGTGCCCGAAGCGGTCATAAATCATGCCCTGAGGAGGGCCTACGTCTCGGCATTCATGCGGCAGGCGGAGGAGTTCTTCGGTGGCCTCGGACGGGCCTACCTCGACGCTTTTGTCTATTATTTCGGCCTCAAACGTCCGGGAACGGCGAGATAAGAGACCTTCCAAGGAGGCAGCGTGATGGAGACTCTGAATACTATACTGGCTGACTTCGTGACTGCGACGACGGAGTTCTTACCCAGGCTCGTGGGCGCCCTGGTCGTGATGCTAATAGCATTCGTCGTCGCGCTCGTATTGCAACGCCTGTCGGCCCGTTTCTTCGAGGCCATCGGGCTGGATGAGCTCTTCGAGCGCACCGGCGGCGCCAGCTCTCTACAGCAGCTCGGCTACGACACGGGCCCCTCGCGCCTCCTCGGGCTCGCCCTCTTCTGGGGCGTGCTCCTTACCGGGGTTGCGGGTTCTCTGAGCGCGCTCGGGCTCTCGTCTCTGGAGCAGACGATGGACCAGATCGTCAACCTCTCCGGCCGGGCATTGGTGGCACTCGTCATCATGATCGGCGGCGTCATGAGCGCCGGGTGGCTCGCGGAGCTGGTCGCCCGCGAGTCCGAGAGCGCCGGCCTGCGCGGCGGGAGCATCTTCAGGCGCGCGGTCTTCGTAACGATCGTCGCCGTCGCCAGCCTAGTCGCCGCCGGCCAGCTCGGCCTCGAAACCTCCGTCCTCGTGCTCCTCGGGGTGATCATCCTCGCCACCGTCGGCCTCCTCACAGCCCTCGCTTTGGGCCAGGGCCTCGTCCCCCTCTCCGGCAACATCGCCGCCGGCCGCTACGTCCAGGAAGGCATAGCGGTGGGAGATGAGATCTCCATAGACGGCATAGAGGGCACCGTCGAGGAGCTCGGACACGCCGCCGTGATCATCCGCTCCGAGGACGGCTACCTCTACCGAATTCCGAACCGCACCCTTCTAGAGGGCGTGGTCAGGAAGAAGGCCGGCTAGATCTCCTCCAACGACCTGAACAGGATCTCGAAGAAAGCCTCCCTGTCGAGCCCCACGGCAACCTCCGCGTTAGGCGACCCGCCGGTGACACCGTATACGTCGCAGACGGTCTCGCCCCTGGTCAATACCCCCTCACACTCTACGTCCACGCGCATAGAGCGGGTCTGGAGGATGGCCGGCTCCACGACGGCCGCAACTGCGACGGCGTCGTGAATAGGCGGTGCCGCAAGACCGTAGGTCCTCCTGTAGGCCCTCGCGTAGTAATATGTCGCCAACCCGGCGGCGACCTCTCCGGCGCGGCCCAGAGACCGCAGCCTCTCCAACTCTTCCGGCCCGGCCGTCGCCTCGCGGGTAACGTCGAGGCCGACCATCGTGGTGGGGAGCCCGCTCTCGAAGACCACCCTCGCGGCCTCGGGGTCCACGTAAACGTTGAACTCGGCGGCGGGCGTGACGTTGCCGGGACCTATGCTCCCGCCCATCAGCACGACGCGCCGTATGTTCTGTCTCAGACGCGGATGCTCCTCCAGAAAATTCGCCACGTTCGTGAGAGGACCGACGGGGATGAGGGTTACCGGCTCCGGAGACTCCCCCACGACGTCGGCCATGAGCCGGACGGCGTCCCTCCCGTCCGGGACGAGGACCGGCTCGGGGAGGTCCGCCCCATCGAGACCGCTCTCCCCGTGAATGTGCTCCGCCGTGCGCAACACCCGTGCGAGCGGAGCAGCAGCGCCCGCACCGACGGGAACGTCGGTACGACCTACGAAAGAGAGTACCTTGAGCGCGTTGCGGGTCGTCTTTTCAAGAGACACGTTCCCGGCAACGCTTGTTATGGCGCAGACGTCTAGCTCGGGCGCGCCGCAGGCGAGCATCATTGCGATCGCATCGTCGTGTCCGGGGTCTACGTCCAGGATCACGGGTTCCGGCACCATCCCCGGATGCTAACAGACGCCAGGAGAGAATAGCCTGAGTGCCCTTTCACATACTGCTCAGACCCCGGGTGTATAATCTACCTATATGCAGAACGCATATACAGAGTTGGCTCCAGCAGAGGTTGGGGCAACGGTATTGAGGAGGTGCGGCTGGTGAGAAGCGCGAAGCCGCCGGTGGCTGACCCGGCACATGACGTGCTCAAGTACGAGCAGCAGCCTCTGGATGCTATCTTCAGGCCCAAGACGGTCGCTGTTATCGGGGCGACGGAGAAGGCCGGGAGCGTCGGGCGCACGGTCATGTGGAACTTGGTTAGCAACCCTTTCGGCGGGACGGTCTTTCCTGTCAACCCGAACAAGGCTAGCGTGCTCGGGATCAAGGCTTACCCCAACATCGCGGAGGTGCCTGCAACGGTGGATCTCGCGGTGATAGTGGCGCCTGCCCGGTCCGTACCCGGCATCATCGCCGAGTGCGCCGACGCGAGGGTAGGGGGCGCGATCATCATCTCAGCCGGCTTCAAGGAGGTCGGCGAGGAGGGGCGCGAGCTCGAAGAGAGGGTGTTGGAGGAGGCCAGGCGAGGCCGGATGCGCGTCGTCGGCCCGAACACTCTCGGGGTAATGAACCCGAACACGGGTCTCAACGCCACCTTCGCGGGCGCGACGGCCCTGCCCGGCAGCGTGGCCTTTCTCAGCCAGAGCGGAGCGCTGTGCACCGCGATCCTCGACCAGAGCTTCGAGCAGAACATAGGATTTTCGGCGTTCGTGTCGGTAGGGAGCATGCTGGACGTGGATTGGGGAGACCTGATCTACTACCTCGGCGACGACCCGAAGACGAAAAGCATCATCGTCTACATGGAGTCCATCGGCAACGCGCGCTCGTTCCTCTCCGCAACCCGCGAGGTGGCGCTGACCAAGCCTATCATAGTAATAAAAGCCGGTCGCACCGAGGCCGCCGCCCACGCCGCCGCCTCCCACACCGGCTCCCTCACCGGCAGCGACGAGGTCCTCAACGCCGCCTTCCGCAGGAGCGGGGTCATAAGGGTCGATAGCATCTCCGACCTCTTCTACATGGCCGAGACCCTGGGCAAGCAGCCGCGACCCAAAGGCCCGCGCCTGACCGTCGTCACCAACGCCGGCGGCCCCGGCGTCTTGGCCACCGACACGCTCATAACCGGCGGCGGCGAGCTCGCCGAGCTCTCGCCGGAGACGATGGATAAGTTGAACGGCTTCCTCCCCGCGCCCTGGAGCCACGCCAACCCGGTCGACATCCTCGGTGACGCGACCCCCGAGCGGTACGCGAAGACCCTGGAGGTCTTGCGCGACGACCTCGGGAGCGACGGCCTGCTCGTCGTCCTCACCCCGCAGGACATGACCGACCCGACGGCGACCGCCGATGCGCTTACCCCCTATGCGAAGTCGGGCCGCAAACCCGTGCTCGCGAGCTGGATGGGCGGTGAGAGCGTGGCCGCAGGCGAAGATATCCTCAATAAGGCCGGCATCCCCACCTTCGACTACCCGGACACCGCCGCCCGCGTCTTCGACTACATGTGGCGCTACACCTACAACCTGCGCGGCCTCTACGAGACGCCCGCGCTCGCGGCCAGCGACGGCCCCGACCGTGACGCCGCCGAGGAGTTGATAGAGACCGCCCGCGACGAGGGCCGCACCCTCCTCACCGAGTCCGAGTCCAAGCAGCTCCTCGCCGCCTATGGCATCCCCATCGTCGAGACCAGGTCCGCCCGTGGACTCGAGGAGGCCGTCCGGCACGCGGACGGGATCGGCTATCCGGTCGTCCTAAAGCTGTACTCCGAGACGATAACCCACAAGACCGACGTCGGCGGCGTCGAGTTGAACCTGCCCGACGCGGACGCCGTGCGGGAGGCGTACCGCCGTATAGAAGAGTCAGTAAATGAGAGAGTAGGCGCGGGTCACTTCGGCGGGGTGACGGTGCAGCCGATGGTCTCCACCGACGGGTACGAGCTAATCGTCGGGAGCAGCGTGGACCCGCAGTTCGGGCCCGTTCTGCTCTTCGGTTCGGGCGGCCAGCTCGTCGAGGTCTACAAGGAC
>JADDPM010000201.1 GCA_016781885.1 Rubrobacter sp. | reverse complement strand
CTCAAAAGTCCCGCCAAACGCAGAAAAGCTGAAGGCCCCCAGATCACCGCCGGGGGCCTTTTGACACCACTTTGACACCACCGGGGTATTCGGGGGCCGGGTTCGGCTATCCCGAAAGCCTCGTCGAGGCCGTCCACGGCGTCGCCGCCTATGCCGTCCATGAGGTGCGAGTAGGTGTCCATCGTCTGCGTTATTGAGGAGTGTCCGAGCAGCGACTGGACCACCTTCGGATGCTGGCGACGCTGGAACAGGGCCGTTGCGAAGGTGTGTCGCAGTGTGTGGAAGGTGAAGCCCTCGCCAGCGAGCCCCGCGCGTTCGAGGAGGGGCTTGTACTCCCGGTAATAGAGGTTGTTGTGGTCGGTCGGCCCGCCGACGCGGTTGGGGAAGACGAGATCGGCGTCCCGCCAGGCCCCTTGCGAAGCAGGAGAGCGCAACCGTTCCTTGTTCTGGCGCTTGCGGTGGGCCCGCAGGGCGGCCACGGCGGTTTTGTTGAGAGGTACGGACCGGCGGCTGGCGTTGTTCTTCGGGGGGCCGAAGCCCAAGCCGTCTTCGGTCACCTTGAGGGAGCGGCGCACGGATAGCTTGCCGGCGGCCAGGTCGATGTCGGCCCACTTGAGCCCCAGCAGCTCACCCTGCCTGAGCCCGGTGTGGACGGCCACGACGTAGAGGGCTTCGTTGCGCGTCCCGCGGGCGGCCGTGAGGAGCGCCTTAACCTGAGGGGGGGAGAGGGCCTTGGCCTCTTTCCGGTTGCGGCTGCTGCGGGGCCGCTCACCGCTCGCCACGTTGCGGGGGATCAGGTCGTCTCGCACGGCTTGCGAGAGCGTCATCTGCAAGGTGGCGTGGATGTAATCAACGGAGCGGGTGGATAGCGCCTTGCCCTTCTCGCTGTAGAGCCTCCTGACCTCGGCACGGGTAAGGTCCTTGAGCTTGCGGTGGCCCAGCGCTGGCTTGAGATGGTTGTTCACGATGCCCTCGGTGCGGACGTAGGTGCTGTGGGCCATCTTGCCCGCCCCCACGAGGGGCTTGAGGCAGTCGGAGAGCCACGAGTCCATCCACTCCCCGGCCTTGAGGTTGTCCGCGTCGAAGACGAGGCCCTTGTCGGCGTTCGCGCGGGCCTCGTTAAGCTTCTTCTCCACGTCCTTGTACTTCTTGCCGTATATGACTTTTCCGCTTGGGGCCGTCCGGCGTGTGGACGGTGTAGCGGGCCATGTACCGGCCGTCCTTGCGCTTCGTGATCCCGTCACCTTTAGCGGGCATCCTCTACTCCTCTCCCTTAACGAGTTCCTCCACGCCGACGCCCAGCGCCTCGGCTAGCTTCCTGAGCGTGCGCCCGTGCGCCCCGGTCTCCTCGCGCTCGATGCGGCTGAGCGTGGCACGCCCTATCCCCGCAGCTTCGGCCAACTCCTGCTGGCTCAACGCCCTCAGCTTCCGCAACTCCTTAAGCCGCTCCACATTGACCTCCATGTCGTCAGCGTACTTCTTAGGGAATTATAGCGCAAAAATGATGCAAAATACACTCAATAATGATACAATACGATGTCGAACAAAGATGGCCCCGCAGGTGTTGGCGCACCCCGGAGCCCGGCCACAAGGAGAAGCTTGTGACGGAACAAAGTCTAGCGCAACCAGCGCACGAAACCGCGTCCCGCGAGCGCGGTACCTGCTCCGGCTGCGGCACCACGAGCAAGGCGCTTACGGCACCAAAAGCCAACGTCTCCCGCGACTACAAGGGCGAGATGTTCTGCTTGCACTGCAACCCGCGCTTCTTCACGCTGGAGATGCACTTCTCTAGCCTGGAGCGGCTCGCGTGATCCGCGCTATTGCCGGGGGGCTGCTCTTCGCGGCCCCCACCTGCATCTACATCCTCGTCACCGGCTGATAGCCCATGAGCACAGCGCGCGCCCCGCCAGCGCCCGGCTTGTCCTGGCGACTGGAAAGTTGAGAGAGAGGAGAAGCATGACGGAGATGGGCCGAGAAGGACGGACCCCCGAGGAGTTGCTGCGCCTTGAGAGTCTCGAGGGCTTCGAGGTCTGGGACCGGACGGTCCAGGCGCCGGAGAACAAGGAGGTTAAGGTCGCGTTCGTGTCCGTGCGCGTGGGCGGTGTCGTCGGCTTGAACAAAGCTGCCTATAGGATGTGGGGAGAGCCGGCGGCCTGTCAGGTTATGTACGACCCCGAGCGCCGGCGCATCGCGTTCAGGCCCGTTGACCCGGGCGAAGAAAACAGCTTCGATGTTCGCTACCAACAGATACCCTGCAAGTCACTTTTCGATTACTACGGCATCGAGATAAAGCAGTCCCGACGCTATCATGACCCGAAGGTCATAGACGGTGTTTTGATCGTGGGCCTTTAGGCGCCGGCACTACCGACCAGCCGGGCTCCTCGTCGGGGGCCGGCCCTTGTAGTGGTCTTGCGAGGCACCACTAAAGCCCCGCGCCGTTTTGGCCGATAATCTTACTAAACCGCAGGGAACCACGAAGCAAAGGTAAATATGAGCAACGTAACCCAGGACCCACAGGCGAAGCAAGATGCCAACGATGAAGCCTACACCCAGGTGTTGAAGGCCGTCGAGTGCTTGTTTTTGAAGCAACAGGCGAAAATCACCGAGAAGATGGAGGAGACGCACGCCGCGGTCGAGCAGAGCGGCTTCGCAGACCACAGAAGGATCGCACGCGCTGCTGCACACGCGGCACGGGTGTCGTGGGAAGCAGACGAGCAGATGGCCGTTCTGAAGCAGCGGTTGGACGAACTTTACCGGGAGAGGGTAGTAGAGCCGATCATAGAGATCCGGCGGCTTTCGGCTGAGATGGAGAGGCGCAACAGAAAGCACTTTAGGAGGCGCGTAGGGGACGTGCCACGCTAGCACCGGGCCGGGCTCCTCACAGGGTCCGGCCCCCTTTATACCAACGGGTTAGGAAGTGCCTCGATTGGGTAACAACGTCGGTAGCAAAGTACGCTAGGGGAAGGTGGCCCGGTCGCATGATGGATAGGATAGCCAAAGAGGCCAAGAAGTATGCTGAGAAGTCCGGAGGA
>JADDPM010000083.1 GCA_016781885.1 Rubrobacter sp. | reverse complement strand
ATACTCGCCGTGCCGCTACGGGGCGTGGGAGAAACCTACCGCTCGGTGGACCGGAGCAGAGATTACGAGGGACGCCGAATCATAGAGGTTGTAGACCGCAATACCGAACCCGGTGCCACCATCATCCAGCTCCGGAGCCCGCTGTACTACGCGACCTTGGTCGAAGGCCACCGGAAGGATCTGAAGCTGCTGAGCTACTTCGAAGCCCAAAATAATGAGGAGCCCCAAACCAAGGAGGAAAAGGACGCTCGCATAAGCGCGGCTGCCCGGGACGGCTCGCTTTACGCCCTATTCCCCGACGAATTCTATCAGCAGCGTCGCCGGTTCGAACAGGCCGGCTACCGATTAATTCCCGTCGAACGCGGTGTGCTGTATAAGGTAGTGCTGGCCGGAACATGAGAAGGAAAGCCGATCTTGACATCCAGAACAGTACTAGCAGCACAGCAACTTGGTGGCGTTTCCTACTAGGGGTGGCCGCCTACGGCGTAGCCGCAATGCCCGAAGGAGCCCCGCGCATCTTGGGCGGTGACCGCCGAAAGTGCTCCACCGATAGCATCCACGAGTGCATCACGGCCCCGAGCCTCGGCCCTTCTCAACAACGCCTTGATCTTCGAGAAAGCTTCTTCTATGGGGTTGAGATCCGGCGAGTAAGGCGGCAGGAATATAAGCTCGCAGCCTCGTCTCTCTACCAGCTCACGCACCCGTTCGCCCTTGTGGGCGGTCAGGTTGTCGAGCACTACCACCTGACCGGGGTGTAAGGTTGGCACGAGAACCTGCTCCACGTAAGCCTCGAAGACTGCTGAGGTACTGGTACCCTCCACCGCTACGCACGGTCCCATCCCCTCGTGGGTCATGCTTGCCAAAAGCGTCGTGTTGGGTCCACGGTTGCGAGGTACGTTCGTCCACGCTCGCTTCCCACGCCGGGCCCAAGCGTATAGGGGCGCCAGTGAGGTGTTTGCGCCCATCTCGTCCACGAATACCAGCCGCCTCGCGTCGATCTGTTCGGCTACGATCACCCGCCAAGCTGCTCTAAGCCATTCGTCACGCTCACTCGCTCCCACGCTCCTTTTTTTTCGGCTGAAGCCCAGACGGCGCAGCACTCTACTCATGGTGGACACGCTCACCCGCATGCCTGTGGCCTGCCCCAAAAAACGACACCTCTCCAACAGCGAGAGCGTCGGCCTTTGCTCGACATCGGCTTCCAATAGGCGCCTGCCTCTTTCGTCTATCTTCGGTTTCGAACCGGGGTGCTTCTTCGGGCGAAGCGTCCCACCCTTGCGTATTGCCCTGACGTAGCGCTTAACCGACGAGAGGTTCACGCCGAAGGAGCGTGCGGCCTCACTTTGTCCCATTCCTCGCTGGACGGCTTCGACTATCTTCGTGCGCAAGTCTTCAGAGTAGGCTCTCATACGCACATGGTGTCCGGGGTTCAACAACGCTGCAAGACGCTGTAGGCCGTAGAAGACAGCGAGACCTACAAGCGCTACCAGGTAGACGTGGCTCTCCAGAAATGCCAGTCCCTCGCCTTGGTCTAGGGCCTCGGTTACCGTCTCCTGACCCTCGGCTAGCTCGGGGAGGAGGTGTATGAATACGTAGGCCACTGAGATGCCCCCCGCTATGGAGAGCCAGATGCTGCGGGGGGTGCCGTCGAGGAAGCGCAGCCTGTTGGAGAACAGGTGCACGACGGCCAAGCCGACAACGGCGAGCAGTGCCTAAACAACCACACAACCTCCTCTCTTGAGGGAACTACTCGATCTCCCTGCTCCGGCTCGGACTCTAACTCTACTCGACGAGGGCGAGAGCTATGTCAGGGACGTAGGTTACGATCAGGAGTGCGGCCAGGAGCACGAGGGCGCTCGGGGCCGAGGCCTTGGCGACCTGGACGACCGAGAGCTTCGAGATGCCGCTCGCCACGAAGAGGTTCAGGCCGAGCGGCGGGGTAATCATCCCGATCTCCAGGTTCATTACCATGATAATACCGAAGTGTATGGGGTTTACGCCTAGCTGCGTGGCTACCGGCAAGAGGATCGGGGCGAGGATGAGAATCGCGCTGGATGTCTCCATGAAGCAGCCGACCAGCAAGAGGAAGGCGTTAACCACGAGCAGGAATGCGAACCACGAGAGGTCCAGGCCTATGAAGAGGTTCGTAATCTGGTCCGGTATCCGCTCCGAGGTCAAAACGAAGGAGAAGAGTATCGCGTTGGCGATGATAAACATGATCATGGCGGACATCCTTGCCGAAGCCACCGTGATCCGTCCTAAATCCTTGAGGTCCATCTCGCGGTAGACGAAGAGCGAGACGATGAGGGAGTATAGGACCGCCATCGCCGCCGCCTCCGTTGGGGTGAAGACGCCGCCGTAGATGCCCCCGAGGACGAAGATGGGCAGGAGGAGCCCCAGGAAAGCGTCGCGGAACGCCTTTATGCGCTGGGCGCGCGTGAGCGGTATCTCCTGCCCCCTCAAGCCCCGCCGCCACGCGGTAAAGATCACCAGTCCGAGCAGCAACGTCCCCGCCAGGAACCCCGGTATGAACCCCGCGATGAACAGGTCGCCTATGTTGCTCTCCGTGGCGATCCCGTAGACTATCAGAGGGATGGAGGGGGGTATGAGTATCCCTAGAGAACCGCTTGTGGCGACGATCCCGGTCGAGAAGTTGCGCCCGTACCCGGCCCCGATCATGGCCGGTATGAGCAGAGTGCCAACCGCCACGACCGTGGCGGGGCTCGACCCCGAGATGGCCGCGAAGAACATGCAGCTTATAACGGCGGTTAGGGCAAGTCCCCCCGGGAAGCGGCCCACCGCCGCGTTCGCCGCCTCGGTCAGCCTCTTGCTTATACCGCCGTAGGACATGATGTTCGCCGCGTAGACAAAGAACGGGATCGCCATAAGAGTAAAGGTGTTGAGCGAGTTGAACAGCGTGTCCGTGGTCTGCGTCAGCGGCAGCGTCGTGTAGTAGAAGAAGTAGAGGAACGCCGTAAGCCCCAAAGCCACCGAGATCGGGGTCGTAGAGAGGAGCAGCAGGAAGAAGACTATGAAGAGGACCACGGTGGCGCTCACTTCATGACCTCCTCGCCGTACTCGGTGGAGTCGGCCTCGGGGAAGGTCTCCCGGCCCCTCGCCGAGCGGTAAAGCATCTCTAATGCCCTCAAGAACATCAGCGTGAGCCCTATCGGCAGCGAGAGCTCGACGACCCAGAGGGGCAGCCTGAGGGCCGGGGTTACGATCCTTAGCGCGGCGGGCTCGGTAACCAGTATCCAGGCGTAAGCTCCAAAGATGGCGCAGTAGGCCACTACGATCAGAGCGCTGAGCACTGCGAGCGCCCTCTTCCCGCGCTCCCCGAATACGAACGACAACACGTCGACGCTGACGTGCTCGTTGTGCCGCAGCGTGATGACGGCGCCTATAAAAGTCGAGAGGATCAGCAAATAGATCGTCGCCTCCTCGGACCAGAAGATAGTGTAGTCAAATAGGTAGCGCAGGATGACCTGCAGACACGCCAGTAGGCTCGCTCCCCCCAGTGCGAGCGCCGCCAGGGTGTTCTCGATTCCGGTAAGAATCCGGTCCAGACGGTGCATTTCACCTCCTACTAATCAAGTAGAGAGGGGACGGCGCGCCGTCCCCTCCCCGGCGAAACTGCTGTCTAGGTCCCCTGCTTGGCCTTCAGCTCTTCGACGAGCTCCGGACCGATCGCGTCTGCGTGCCGATCCCACACCTCGGGAACGACCGCCTCCTTAAAGGCCTGCCGTTCCGCGTCGCTAGGCTCTATGATCTCGGTGGTCCCGGCATCCACTATATTCTTTTTGGCCTCTTGATCTTTCTGGAATGCGATCTCCCGGTTGTACTCGGTCGCCTCGTCTGCGGCCTCGGTCACGGCTTGCTGAAGGTCACTCGGCAACTCGTTGAAGAAGTCCTCGTTGATGACCAACACGTAGCCGATGTAGCCGTGGTTGGACTCGGTGATGTACTTCTGGACCGTGTGCATCTTCTGCGAATAGAAGTTCGCGTAAGTATTCTCCAGCCCGTCGATCACGCCCTGCTGCAACGCGTTGAAGACCTCGCCGAAGGCCATCGGGGTCGCGCTCGCCCCCCAGGTTTCCGTCTGGTCTTTCAAAACGTCGCTGCCGCTCTGAATGCGCATTTTCTGGCCCTGGAGGGCTTCGGGGCTACGTGTCGGCGTGTTGGACGCAAACTGTTTGAACCCGAGGTCCCAAAGGCCCAAAACCTTCATGTTCGACGCGGCCAGGTCCTCGTTTTCGTAGATAGCCTGCCCTATCGCGGAGTCCTTCGATACGACCTCTTGGATCTCCTCAGGCGAGCCGGCGAGGAACGGGAGATCCAGGACCTGCAACTGCGGGGCTATAGTCCCGAACTTGGCCCCCGCCGGGGCGAGCATCTGCACTGAGCCCGACTGGATCGCCTGCATCTCGTCCTCGTCGCCATAGAGCGATGAGTTCGGGTAGAGCTCAACTGTTATGTTGCCGTCCGACTTCTCCTCCACGAGCTCCTTGAACTTCTCGGATGCGGCTCCTTTGGGCGTCTCGGCCGTAACGACGTGAGAGAATTTAAGGGTGTATGTTCCCTCCCCCCCGCCCTGGTCCGCTCCGCCACCCCTGAGCCCGCCACAGCCGACTAGCGCCAAAAGAGCGACCAAACCTATTACCAGTAAACTTAAGAGCCTGAACTGCTTCACGCCGTTCCCTTTCCCCTTCGTCTCGCCGCCACAAACCCCAAACGCGCAAGAGTATCGACCTCTCGACCCGCCGGCCGCTTCGGCGCCGCCGCGCCCCATACCAGCAGAGCCGTACAATCAACCCGTCGGATAACCCGTCTCCCTTCGACCCCTTCCTCTTTATCCGTCCACTATCATGGCACCCCTGCCACGTAATGTACGTACAATAGTAGAATGCAAGGTGCGCGTCAACTCGCAGGGAGGAGCGGGGATGCTTGCGCGAAACACAGGAGGGGAATTATTCCGGTTGATGGGGAGGTGCTGCTAATTTGAAGCGCGCGCTCCAGGTTATGTGAGGAGGCCGGGGTGAGGCAGAGGAGACGAGAGAAACCCGCCTACCAGCGGCTCTCGGAGGATTTGCGCTCGGAGATCCAGAAGGGCCGTTTCGGGGACGGCGAGCGCATGCCTACCGAAGCCGAGCTGCGCCAAAAGTATGGCGTGAGTCGCCACACCGTCAGGCAGGCATTCCAGGATCTCGTTGCGGAGGGTCTCGTCTACCGGGTGCCGGGCCGGGGCACCTTCGTCACCGGTCTCTCCAGACGCGGACACTACTTGCGCTCTATAGGGACAATCGAGGAGCTCATGGCGTGGACCGATACCGGGATAGAGGTGCTGCGCCCCCCCGAAACGAAGACTGACGAAAAGGCCGCCGCGCGTCTCGGGCTGCCCTCCGAGGAGGTGACGGTCTTGGTAGTGCGCCGGTTTCACGAAGGGGTCCCGTTCGTCGTAACCCACGTCTACCTCCCCCCCGAGCTAGGCGAGCGGTTGAAAGCCCAGCCTTTATCCCTGCAAGGCTCCGGAACCGTGCTTGGGACGCTGGAACGATTTATCCCGCTCCCCATCGCCGGAGCTAGCCAGGACATCACCGCCGTCTCGGCCCCCCCGCACCTCTCGTCACTCATAGACTGCCAGCCGGGCGAGGCGATCCTCTACGTCGAGCGCATCTACTTCGACACCGACGACAACCCCGTGGAACTGGCCATCTCCTACTACAACCCGAGACGGTACTCCTACCGTCTCGAGATACGCAAGAGAACATCGTAAACGACGCCCGTAATCGTCCGATTGACACGCGTGATCCTGAGGCACTAGAATTTGTACGTACATATCGAGTAGATAAGGGGAAAAGGTAGTGCCAGTCAATAGTGTGGAGAGCACTGCGAGGTTCAGGCGAGGACGGCGGTTTTTGGCAAAGCGGGATCGTTGGTGGGTGGTCTGAGTAAGAGATCGGGGTTAGAGATGGAGCAAGCACTCGGATTCATAGGTGTAGGGAACATCGGGGCTCCCATGTGTCGCCGCCTGCTGGACCGGGGTTATGAGACCATTATCTATGATGTCGACCCTCGAGCTCTAGAGCAGTTTCGAGGGACTCCGGCCAAACTTGCCTCCTCCCTTACGGAACTCGCCGATTCCGCGGACACCGTCGTTCTCTCTCTACCGAACTCGACCATCGTCGAGCAGGTGGTCTTCGGCGATGGCGGTCTGGGAGAGAGGCTCTCCGGCGGGAAGGTCCTTGTAGATACGTCTAGTTCGAAGCCTTCCTCGACGCGACGAATAGCCGCTTATCTCGCGGAGAAGGGTATCCACATGCTCGACGCGCCGGTTAGCGGGGGGGCGCTCCGGGCCGAGGAGGGGACGCTCGCGGTGATGGTGGGCGGGGAGCGGGAGGTCTTCGACCGTTGCCTGGAGATGCTGCGTTCCTTCGGGGAGCAGGTCTTCTACGTCGGAGATCACGGCAACGGACACCTCGCCAAGACGCTCAACAACTTGCTTTCGGCGACGACGCTCACGAGCGCGGCGGAGGTAGCCTTGCTGGGGGCGCGGGCGGGGCTCGAGCCGGAGAAGCTGATCGAGGTGGTCAACGCGAGCAGCGGGCGGAGCGCCTCGACCGAGGTCAAGTTTCCGCGCTTCATACTAAACCGGGCCTTTGACGACGGGTTCGGCGTCGGCCTGATGAACAAGGACGTCAAGATCGCGCTGGAGACCGCGGAGGAGTTGGGGTTTCCGATGGTGATCGGCTCTACCGTCGTTCAGCTATGGCAGATGGCGGTCGCGCAAGGGTTCGGTCCCGAGAGCCACACGGCGATCTACGCCTTCCTCGAACGGCTGGTCGGGGACCAGAAGGAGACGACGGGAGAGCAACGGAGAGGAGCATCGTGATCCAGGAAGAGAAGCAGGCGTACATAGACGAGATGGCGAAGAAGAGAGGCTACGTACTCGACTACCACAAGGTCATGGCCGCCCAGGACTTCGAGGTCTTGCAGGCCGCCAACGGCATCGTCGACGCGGCCTACCTCAAGCAGCGCACGCTAGACCGCAAGACCAAGGAGTTGATCTTCGTGGTGAGCCTTACGGTTATGCGGGCGAGCAAGGGGCACATAAAGAGCCACATAAACGCCGCGCTCGAAGCGGGCGCGACGGAGGAAGAGGTTTTGGAGGCGATAGAGATCTCCATCCCAGAGGCGGGGATAGTAGCGTTCCAGACAGGCTTTGAGGCCTGGCGGGAGGTAGTGGGGGCGGAGAGCATCGAGCCAACCGTCGAGGTCTTCCAGGGCGGCTCGGGCTCCGATTAGCGTCCAAGAGAGGAGAGCGAGCAGTGATCAAAACGGAGACTCACCAGGACTTGCGACGGGGGGTCCGGGAGGTCTGCGCAAACTTCCCCGGCGAGTACTGGCGCGAACTCGACGCAAAGCGCGAGTACCCGGAGGAGTTCGTCCGCGCGATGACGAAGGCCGGGTACCTCTCCGCCCTCATCCCGGAGGAGTACGGCGGGATGGGGCTCGACCTCTCGGCGGCATGCGCGATCCTCGAAGAGGTCAACAAGAGCGGCGCGAACGCCAACCCCGCCCACGCCCAGATGTACACGATGGGCACCGTCTTGAGGCACGGCTCGAAGGCGCAGAAAGAAGAGTACCTGCCGCAGATAGCGAGCGGGGAGCTGAGGCTACAGGCCTTCGGCGTCACCGAGCCTGAGGCGGGCACCGACACCACGCGACTCAAGACGTCCGCGGTGCGGAGCGGCGACCGCTACGTGGTCAACGGGCGAAAGATCTACATCTCCCGAGTGCAGCACTCGGACCTGATGGTCCTCCTCGCCCGCACGACGCCGCTAGAGGAGGTCAGGAGACGCTCCCACGGCCTCTCGGCCTTCCTCATAGACCTGCGCGAGGCGGTGGGCAACGGCCTGACCGTCGAGCAGCGCCGGGTGATGATGAACAACGAGACCAACGAGCTCCTCTTCGAGGATCTGGAGATACCGGCGAGCAGCCTCATAGGAGAGGAGGGCGAGGGCTTTCGCTACATCTTGGACGGCATGAACGCCGAGCGCATCCTCATCGCCGCCGAATGCGTCGGCGACGGGCGGTTCTTTATAGAGCGGGCTACGAGCAGGGCGAAGGAGCGCGAGGTCTTCGGGCGTCCCATCGGCCAGAACCAGGGCGTCCAGTTCCCCATCGCCAGGGCGTGCGTAAACGTCGAGGCGGCGGACCTCATGGTCAAGAGGGCGTCAGCCCTCTTCGATGCGGGAGAGCCGTGCGGGGCGGAGGCCAACATGGCGAAGCTCCTGGCGGCGGATGCGAGTTGGGAGGCTGGTAACGTGGCGGTGCAGACTTTGGGGGGGTACGGCTTCGACGCCGAGTACGACGTGGAGCGCAAGCTGCGGGAGACGCGGCTCTACCAGGTAGCCCCGATCTCCACGAACCTCATCCTCTCTTATGTCGGCGAACACGTCCTGGGCCTCCCGAGGTCCTTCTAGAATGCTACCGCTGGAAGGCATAACCGTCGTCGCGCTGGAGCAGGCCGTCGCCGCACCCTTCGCTACCCGTCAGCTCGCAGACATGGGAGCGCGCGTCATAAAGGTCGAGCGGCCGGAGGTGGGAGACTTCGCCCGCTCCTACGACGAGACCGTAAACGGCATGGCGAGCCACTTCGTCTGGCTCAACCGCTCCAAGGAGTCCCTGGCCCTCAACCTCAAGGAGGACGGGGCGAAGGAGATCCTCCGCCGGCTCGTCGAAGGAGCCGACGTCTTTATCCAGAACCTCGCCCCGGGCGCCGTCGGACGGTTGGGCTTCGGGGCGGAGGAGCTGAGGGAGAGGCATCCCCGGCTCGTCTACTGCAGCGTCTCGGGATACGGTCACGACGGCCCGTACACGAACAAGAAGGCATATGACCTGCTCGTCCAGTGTGAGACGGGGCTCGTCTCGATCACCGGCACGGAAGATACTCCCTCGAAGGTCGGCATCTCGGTGGCGGACATAGCGGCCGGGATGTACGCCTACTCCGGCATCCTCTCGGCGCTGTACAGGCGGGATCGGACCGGCGAAGGCGCGACGCTCGACGTCTCGATGCTCGAATCTTTGGGCGAGTGGATGGGCTTCCCGGCCTACTTCGCCGGTTACGGCGGCGAGGAGCCAAAGAGGAGCGGGGCGAGCCACGCGGCCATCGCCCCCTACGGTCCGTTCGCGTGCGGCGACGGGGAGATCGTGTTTCTCGGGATCCAGAACGAGAGGGAGTGGAAGCGGTTCTGCGAGGAGGTCCTGGAGAGATCCGGGATGGCGGAAGACGAACGCTTCCGCACGAACTCGAAGCGGGTCGAGAACCACCCCTCACTCCACGCGGAGATAGAGAGCGTCTTCTCACGCCTGACGGAAGACGAGGCGATAGAGCGCCTCGAAGGGGCGGGCGTGGCCAACGCGCGCATGCGGAACATACGCCAGTTCATCGACCACCCGCAGCTGGAGGCGCGAGACCGCTGGCGCGAGGTAGGCTCGCCGGTCGGGCCGTTGTGGGCGCTCCTGCCGCCGGCGACGTTCGAGGGCGTCGAGCCGGTGATGAACCCCATCCCCGGGGTCGGGGAGCACACGGAGGAGATCCTGGCGGGGTTGGATCGGCAGGACGGCGCACGGGAGCGTCCCGAAAGCCTCGACGAGGTGCGGGAGAGCATAGACTCGGTGGACCGGAAGATAGTGCGGCTCCTCGCCGAGCGCGAGGGTCACGTCCGGCGGGCCGCCCGGTTCAAGGAGACGCGGGGGGACGTGGAGGCTCCGAAGCGGGTCGAGGAAGTAATCCAGAAGGTTAGAACGCTCGCTACGGAGCATGGAGCGAGCCCCGAGGTCGTCGATGAGGTTTACCGGACCATGATCTCACGCTTTATAGCCCTGGAGATGGACGAGCAGAAGGAGCGCCGCGGACCATGAGCACCTTGCTGCACACGACCAGCATCAAAGCGAGCGGCTCGAAGTCCGTAGTCGGCTTCG
>JADDPM010000082.1:4996-10063 GCA_016781885.1 Rubrobacter sp. | reverse complement strand
CGTCCCCGGTCGCCGCGTTCCCTCCCGCCCCCGGCGCGTTAGGGCTGCCGCCGAGCTCGCCACTCGAGGCGTTGAAGGTCACGATCCCCGCCTCGAGCGCCGCCACGGTATGCGCGAGCGCGAGCCCGCCGGTGCCGTGGAAATGGGCCGCAAATTTTGTGGCAGGGTGGCCTCATACGCTCTGGATCGATGTCGGCACAGGTCCACTAGATCGCTCCTTCATCGGAGAGGCGCCCGAGCTCGTCAGGCGGGAGGCCGAGGAGCCCGCCATAGACGTCCTCGTTGTGCGCTCCGAGCGAGCCGCTGTACCATTCGACCTCGCCGGGTGTCTCGGAGAGCTTCGGGACTAGGCCCGGCATCTTTACCGGTCCGATCCCTTCGATCTCGCTCTCCACGATCATCTCTCGGGCCTGGTACTGCTCGTCTTGCATGATGTCGCTGACAGAGTAGATCGGACCCACCGGAACATCTGCCTCACCGAGGATACGCAGGATCTCCTCAAGCGAATGCTGCCTGGTCCACTCTTCGATCAGGGCGTCGAGTTCCTCGGCGTGCTCGGTGCGCTCGGCGTTGGTTCGGTAGCGTGGATCCTCGCCTAGCTCGGGCCTGCCGATCACCTTCATGAGCCGCTTGAAGATGGCGTCGCTGTTCGCGCCGATGGCTATGTAGGGACCATCGCCAGAGCAGTAGGAGTTGCTGGGGGTAATACCCGGGAGGGAGGCCCCGGTCCGCTCGCGGACGACTCCCGCCACATCGTACTCGGGGACCATCGACTCCATAAGGCTGAAGACTACCTCGTAGAGCGCCACGTCGACGACCTGCCCCTCGCCCCGACCCTGCACGTCTCGAGCATAGACCGCCATGAGCGCCCCGATGACGGCGTAGAGCGAGGCGAGCGAGTCGCCCAAACTGATCCCGGCCCTGACCGGGGGCCGGTCAGGCTCGCCGGTGATGTAGCGGATACCGCCCATCGCCTCGCCGATGTTCGCGAACCCGGGCCTATCCTTGTAGGGGCCGGTCTGCCCGTACCCCGAAACCCGGACCAATATGAGCCGGGGATTCAGTTCGTGTAGGACCTCCCACCCGAGCCCCAGCTTCTCGAGGGTGCCGGGTTTGAAGTTCTCGACGAGGATATCGGATTCGGCCACGAGGCGTTTTGCCAGGTCGAGACCGTCCGGGTGTCCCAGGTTCAGCGTGACGAGCTTCTTGTTTCGGGACTGGACCGCCCACCACAGCGAGGTCTTGGTCCGGGGATCGACGTAGCGCCAGGTCCTCAAGGGATCTCCCATACCCGGTCTCTCGACCTTGATGACCTCCGCTCCGAACTCGGCCATGACTCGCGTTGCGAATGGCCCGGCGATGAGCGAACCGAGCTCGAGGATGCGAAGCCCTTCGAGCGGTCGCTCGCGTCTAACAAGGTCTTGGGCGCCGGCCAGGGTGTCGGTGTTGGTCATAGTTGGTCCTTTCTGCATAAGGTCGCCTCCGATAGGTTAACCACGACTAGAAAGCGGTGGTTTGCATTGGGCGATTGCGCGTCAAGGAACGTTCCCAGAGCAAAAATGCCCCGTTTATCAAGAATGCGAACAGCGTGAGGAGAGCTACGAGACCGTACAACTGGGGCATGTCGTGCAGGCTCACGCTCTGCACGAGGATAAAGCCCAGCCCGCTCTTCGCCGCGAACATCTGACTGAGGATGACCCCGAGGAACGTCACGCCGAACCCCAACCTCAGACCGGCGACCAGCGAGGGTAGTATCGCCGGGAACACGATCGCCCTGAACAGTTGAAGTCGCGAGAGGCGCAGCGAGCGAGCGACCTTGAACATGACCTGGCTGACGTTCCGCGTTCCATTCATTGTGAAGATGATGATGGGGAAGACGCCAAAGAACATGGCAAACCACGCCTGAGCCGCGATCCCGAGCCCGAAGGCGAACAGGAAGAGCGGGTACAGCGCCACCTTGGGCAAGGCGTAGAGCGCGATGACGATAGGTTCGAATACCTCGTATGCGAAGCGCGAGAGCCCGAGCAGGAACCCGATCACTATACCGAAGCCGACAGCCAAAAGGTAGGCGTAGACGAGCGCGATCAGGGTCACGCTCGCGTTCCCGCCGAGCCAGCCGTCATTTATCCCTTCGAGCAGCGCACCGAGCGATGCCAGGGGCGAGGCGACGAAGAAATCGCCCAAAACAACGGACAGGATCTGCCACAAGGCGATCAGGGCTAGCGGGAAGAGCAGCTGTGCGATCCGGACCGGATCCTGCCAGAAGGACGCCTTGTCAGGTTCACTCCTGGATGGTCGCGCAGCGTGTCCTGCGGCATCAGACATGCCCGTATAACCTCCTCTCGATCCGGGTCAGTGCCAGGTTCAGCAAGATCGCGAGTCCTAGTATGACGAACATCGCCGAGTACATGGCGGCGGTTCGAAAGTTCAAGTAGTTGTAGGAGACCAGATATCCGAGGCCTTGGGTAGAGAGCACAAACTCGGAGGCTATCACCCCGATCAAGGAGTACACCATCCCGAGCTTGAGCCCGGTGAAGATGTACGGTACGGCGGCCGGGAAGAAGATCCGGGAGATGATCTGCCACCGGCTCAGGTTCATGCTGCGGCCGACTTTGATCAGCACCTGCGGCACCTCGCCGAACCCTATGGACGTGTTGAGCACGACCGCCACGACCGCCCAGGCCCAGGAGATGGCCACTATGGGCAGGATGTTGAACCCCAGGATCGCCAGTAGCAACGGGTAGAAGGCAAAGATCGGGATCGCGTAGTAGGTCGTAAGGTAAGGATCGAGCGTGCGCTTGAGCGGCCTGTAGCGCCAGAGCAGATACCCGAGCGGTACGCCCGTGACGCCCGCGAGCAGGAAGCTCAGCACGAACGCACCCCCGGTAGCTAAGAGGTGGGGCATTAGCTCTCCCTCCGTCAGCAGTTCGAACAGCTCTGACACTATCTCGCTCAGCGGGATCAGCGTGATTGCGTCCCCGAGGCCGAGGCGTGGCATGAACTCAAGGGTAGCGATGGCGGCGAGGATGACCGCCCAGCGTGTTAGGCGTACGCGTGCTGCATAGCTCATATCTGGCCCTGGCTCTTCAGCGTTTTCATCGACTCTTCGCGCAGTACCTTCCAGATCTCCCCGACTATGTCGCCAAACTCATGCGTGCTGACAACGCTCGAGTCGCGCGGCCGCTCCAGGTGTACCGTCACGACCTTCCTTATGCTCCCGGGACGGGCGCTCATGACGAGCACCCGGTCTGAGAGCAGGGCCGCCTCCTCGATAGAATGGGTTATGAAGAGCGCCGTGGCCTTTGTCTTGGACCAGATACGCAAGAGTTCTTCGCCGAGGATCAGGCGGGTCTGCTCGTCGAGAGCGCCGAAGGGTTCGTCCATGAGAAGCACCCCGGGGTTCATCACGAGCGTACGCGCGATGGCGACGCGCTGGCGCATGCCTCCGGAGAGCTCTCCAGGGTAGCGGTCTTCGAACCCTTTCAGCCCGACGAGCTCGATAAGTTCACGCGAGCGCTCGCGCCGCTCCCCTTTGGCGACGCCGTGCATCTCCAACCCGAACTCCACGTTCTCCAGCACCGTCCGCCACGGGAAGGCAGACTCCTGTTGGAAGACGAGCCCGACCGCCGGGTGCGGACCGGATATCGGCTCGCCGTCGATCAGCACCTCGCCGTTCGTCAGTCCAGTGAGCCCCCCGACGATTTCGAGCAGGGTGCTCTTGCCGCAACCGCTCGGGCCGACGACAGAGACGAACTCGTTGTCGGTGACCGTCAGGTCTACGCCCGCAACCGCCTTGACCTCCTCGCCGTCCTTGCTGTAGAAAGTCTTGTGGACGTCCTTAATCTCTATCTGCACGGCCCTACTCCAGCTCCGCGGGGTCGACGCGTTTGTCTTCTGGAAGGAATTGCTGGTCTAGAAGCTCTTCCCAGTCGACCTCGTCGCCTGGCTCCAGAAGCTCGATGGCCTTCATCTCCTCGACCACTGTGTTCAGGGCATCCGCCGTGAGGGCGGTGGAATAATATTTGGATGGGTCTATAGCCTCTAGAGAACCAAGCGCTGCATCCTCCGCGACCTCCGAGTTATTGGCCCACGCCGCGGTCGCTTCTTGCGGGTTGTTGAGCGTAAAGTCGATGGCTTGCTGGTAGATCTCAATCAAGCTCTGTAATAGCTCGGGCTCTTGCTGCACCGCCTGCGATGTGGCTATCATCACGAGTTGCGGGAACTGGTCGATGTACTCGGTGGTCTCGAAAACTGTCTGAAGGCCCTCTTCCTCCTTCTGGGTGAGCGCCGACGGCAAGAGTAGTGGCGCCACATCTATGGCTCCCTCCTTAAGCCCGGTGAGGGCTTCGGAGAGCCCGCCCATCGCCTGCAGCTCGACCTCGTCTAAGGGGACGCCGGCCTCCTGCAGCGAGAGTACTGCGACCCCCTGGGTTACAGAACCGGGATTGCTAAACCCTACGCGCTTGCCGCGCACGTCTTCGATCGACCCTATCCCGCGGTCGGGCAGCGTCACGAAGCTGACGTCCGCCGTGTTGGCGATGGCGCCCGCAAGGATCTTGAGCGAGGATCCTTCATTGAAAGCGTTGATAGCCGATGGCGTCGCGACCGCGCCGAGCGGGAGCCCGCCAGTGACGACGTTCCGCACCGTCGTTCCGCCGCCGGTTGATCCGACGATCTCCTGCAGGTCGATGTTACGCTCTTCGAAGAAACCCTGATCGATGGCGACCGCCCACGGGACCGAGTACAACAGAGTCGGCCAGTGGCTCACCGACAGTCCTTCTACGGTCTGCGGACCTCCGCCTTGACCTCCGCCTTGGCCACCACCGCCGCACGCCGCCAGCAGCCCTCCAGAGCTTATAGCGGCCACCCCAAATGCGCCGGCAGTCAAGAACTGCCGCCGGGTCAGGCCACCCTCCTGCCTCCCTGACATCTTCGCCATACTTGCCTACTCCTCCTATCTTTGTGCCGTGAGGTACTAAGACTCGCTCATCATACTAAAATTGTTTTACTCTCGGTAAAGTGAGTGGTAGTCAATCCCCCTCTCGTGTGCCTGTCTATGAAGCCTTC
>JADDPM010000082.1:0-4854 GCA_016781885.1 Rubrobacter sp. | reverse complement strand
CTATGAAGCCTTCGCGAGCGGCGCGAAGACCGCTTCCCCTCAACACGTTGCGCTCCTCTCTTCCTTATCCGGCCACCGGCTCGAAGTTGCCGGCCTTGTAGACCTGTCCCGGTAGCTCCTTGCCGAGCTGCTCGGCGAGCCAGACGGCTACTTCGATCAGGGCTTCGAGGTCCATCCCCGTTTCGTGACCCATCCCGTGGAGCAGGTACACGAGATCCTCAGTCGCCACGTTCCCCACCTTTTTGGCCGCCTGCGGGGCGAACGGGCATCCCCCCGTGCCCCCAACCGCGGCGTCTAGTACCGTGGCCCCCGCCTCGATGGCCGCCACAGAGTTTGCGAAGCCGGTGTTGCGGGTGTTGTGGAAGTGGCAGCCAATGGTCACACCTGATCCAAAAACCCCGCCCACCAGCTCCTTGACCTGGCTCGGCACCCCTACCCCGATCGTGTCGGCCAGCACGATCTCGTCCGGCCTCGCCTCCCCTAACCGGCGGGCCAGATTCAGTACTGTCTTCGGATCCACACGACCCTCGAACGGGCAACCGAAGGCCACGATCAAAGTGATCGAGACTCGTACCCCGTCTAATCGTGCTCGCTCTACGAGTCTCCCGGCGAGATCTGTCGCATCTTGGACCGTCGTATTCTGGTTGCGCTTGGCGAACGTCTCCGTCACCGGGAACGCGTAACGTACCTCGTCAACTCCAGATTCTATTGCCCGCTCGTAGCCTTTCTCGTTCAGCACCAGGCCCGCGTAGCTTGTGCCGGGCCGGCGCTTTATGCTGGACACCACCTCCTCGGCGCCTGCCATCCGGGGGACCCGCTTGGGGTTCACGAAGCTCACCGCCTCTACCCTCGTCACGCTCGCCCCCGCCAGCTTGTCGCAGAGCTCGGCGCGAGTCTCGGGAGAGAGAGCCTTCTCCTCGTTCTGGAGGCCGTCGCGGGGACCGACGTCGACTATCTCCACATGCATCAGATAACCTCCCGCTTGCTCAAGTCTTCCCGATCCTCCTCACTCAAGTCCAGGACCTTCTCGTAGACCTCATCGTTGTGCTGCCCCAGAGAGCTGGCCCCGTCCAGCACACCTTCCCCAGCATCCTTCGGGTGCGGGGCGATGTTCTGCATGGGGAAGGGCTCGATCCTGGGATCCTCGATGCTCACGATGGTATCCTTTGCGGCCGATTCGAAACTGCGCATGACCGGCCTGCGGTAGCCTCCCTGTGAACCGCCCGAAGCCCAGAAGATCGTAGAGCCGTCCTTCGTGGGAGAGGACGATTCTCCAGTAACCTCTAAGGTCGCTGTGTACATAACCTTTATTACGTCTCCCGGTTGTCTAGCCGAGCGTGAAGGGGTCGCGGGTTTTGCCGGAAAGCTCGACCCACACCGACTTGATCTGGGTGTATTCTTTCAAGGATTCCAGCCCCTTTTAGGTTTCTCGATAAGCTGGCTTTGCATCTGCCTCTCCTCCTTCGGCGTGCTCGGATCGATGTCTCGCCTTACGATGCTGTTGGGTCTCTGATATGGTTGGCAAAATTGTCGAGTGAGCTCGAACAGAGGCAAAACCTCCATCGAAATTCATCACCGACGATATCCATTTGCTATTCACACTCCACGACCTACCACTATTTGCGGAACAACCAGCCCAGGTTTGTGATTAATCTCGAAGCTAATGCAGGGGTCGAACCTCCTCGCCGCTGAAACGCTCTTCGAGCTTGCGTATCTCGGGCAGGCCGATGAAGTCTATGAAGTCCCCCAGGGGCAATAGCTGGTTCATCGCCCGCGTCGGGGTACCTTCGGTGTGGATACGTGCCAGGATCTCTCTCACGGAGACGGTGGCCGCGAGTAGCGTACTGACGGGGAAGATGATAAGACGGAACCCAAGCTCCTTTAGCCTCTCTAGAGGCATGGGGGGAGTCTTTCCGCTCTCGACCCAGTTGAAGAGCAGCGGTACCTCCGGGAAAGCCTCCGCCACAGCGGCTATCTCCTCCTCACTCTGGGGCGCCTCCACGAAGAGCACGTCCGCCCCGGCCTCGCGGTAGCGGCGGGCTCTCTCGAGAGCACCGTCGATACCCTCTACAGCGCGGGCGTCGGTGCGGGCGATGATCACGAACTCCTCCGAGCGTCGGGCCTCGGCGGCGGCGTGAACCTTCTCGACCATCTCGCTGGCCTCGATGACCTGCTTGCCCTCCATGTGTCCGCACTTCTTGGGGAATATCTGATCCTCTATGTGGATGGCCGAGACTCCAGCAGCCTCGTATTCCTGCACGGTACGTATCACGTTGATCGGGTTGCCGTAGCCGTTGTCGGCGTCGGCGATAACCGGCACCTCGACCGCCCTCACGATGCGCCGGGCGTTGTCGACCATCTCGCTCATGGTCAGGAGTCCGACATCGGGGCGGCCCAACAAAGAGGCGGCCGTACCGAAGCCCGTCATGTACGCCGCCCCGAACCCCGCCTCCTCTACCAGTCGCGCCGACAGGGCGTCGTATGCGCCGGGGGCAAGCACGGGCTGCGGCCTGGCGAGCATCTTCCGCAGCTGCCCCGGGCCTGCGTTCCTCTGTATTAGACCTGCCAAGACAAACTCCTTCCCGCGTCAAACCGCCGTCTGTTGTTTTCCCACCCTCCCAAACTTTGCCACAACCGGTCGACGAGCCCGTACTTTAGCAACACGTCAACCTGGCGCTCGAGATCGATCGTGCTGTCGCCTCGGCACGCTTGCAACTCTGCACTGACCCCGGGCACCCGGCACTCGTATCTTCCCCGCCAAGAGCTTGCTCGACCTTTGGACCGCGATGGTGACGAAGGGAAATGGTTGTCGAGAGGGTCGTGGGTCTGACGACCCCCTCGTATGGCGGCTCTCGCAAAGACGAGGTGCCTGTGCCAAGACTGTGCCCGGCGCAGGCGACAATCCGCATGTGTGCTATCTGGTCGCAGCGGCCTGCTCCTGGAGCGCCTTGGCGATGTTCGCGCCGGCGACACGCTCGAAGGTGAGCGACCGCAACACTGATGTTGCCGGCGGATATTCGTGGTAGAAGAGCCCGGTCATCTCGCCCGCAGCATACAGGCCGGGAATGGGCACGCCGTTGGTGCTCAACACGCGTGCCTCGGTGTCGGTCTTCAACCTGCCGTAGGTAAACGTGAGGTTCGCCGTCATGGGGAACCCGTAGAACGGCGGCGTCTCGATAAGGTTCGCCCAGTTCGACTTTGGCGGGTCGATAACCTTGTGCGCTCTTCCGTCCATGATAGCCGTATTGAACTCGACCTCGCGATCGCAGGTCGCGTTGAACTCGTTCACGGTCGCCTCGAGCTTGTCCGGATCCAGGCCCAGCTTCTCCGCCAGCTCGCCGACGGTATCGTTTGCTCCGGCGAGAGTGCCCCTCCCTTTCCGCCGTCTCCAGAAAGTTCAACGTGGCCGCAGACCCGGCGAAACTACTGCCGACGACTATCAAGCCGTAGTCAGACAAGACCCTTTCCTTCCCGCTACATCAATTCCTTCCCATGCGAATCGTACACAATTTTTGCGCGAGCGTCAAACGTTGCTAATGGTCTGGGGGTAGTGACCAGGGACTGTAGGTGTTCCGTAGTGTGGCGTCGTAAGCCGCGATGCACCGAGCCCAGCCGGGGCTAAGGTTAGAAATCAGCGCTACAGAACACCTAGTTTGTTACCTAATTTATGCGATATTCTGTATGGTGACGCTGGCCGTGACCTGCGCTTACACGGTTGTCCGACCACCGACTCCGTAGCTGGCGCGGACAACTTATCCAAGGTCAGGCCGTTTACGATCTCGTCTTCCATATCGTGCCTCAACTGGCGCAACCTTTCGATATTGTGTACAATATGTGGAGAATGATATGGAAGCTACGATTAATGAAGGGGTATGCTCCGGAACTTCGGGGAGACGCCCGAAGCGGTTTCCGAGCGTAACGGCCGGATTTTGAGGCGTTCGCGGTTCTGGCAGGCTGTTAAGGGCATGGCCAGGTGAAAATTGGATTTCGGTTGAGGGGGATAGTCGAGTGACGAAACCGGGAGTAAACGGCAGCAGCAAGAAGACCGGTGTCGGCGACGTGGCTAACTACATAAGGTCGAAGATACTGCTTGGTGAGTACGGGCCCGACGGTCGCCTAGTAGAGGATCAGATCGCCAAAGAGCTCGGCGTAAGCCGGACGCCTGTGAGGCAAGCTCTGGCCACCATCGAAGCTGAGGGGTTGGTCGAGATCTTCCCCAATCGTGGCGCGATAGTAGCCGCTTTTAGCTCCGATGAAGTGTGGAAGGTCTACGACCTACGCGCCGTTTTAGAAGGCCTTGCCGCCCGGCGAGCCGCCGAAAACATAGACGAGGCGGAGCTTGACCAACTCCATAGCTTGGCGGCAGAGATGGAGCGTCTCGACCGGGAGCTGCGGGAGGCGAACGCTTCGCCAGGTCGCCTGGGCCGCGGCGCGCACAAGGAACGGGTCAGGTGCCTCGTAAACGCTAATCAGGATTTTCATCACACCATAGTGGCAGCGAGCCGTAACCACCGTCTGGAGAAGTCGGTGCGACGGACGGTGCAGATACCCATGGTGCTGAAGGCCTTCTCCTGGTACAGGCCGGTCGAGCGCGCGGTCACCAACTATCAGCATCGCAAGATCGTCCGCGCGCTCGAAAGTGGAGATTCTCAAAGAGCGGAGCTCGTGATGACCGAGCACATCTACGAAGGACGCGACGTGATACTCAGAGCGCTGGAGGAGGACAGGATATGAGCCCGGCGTCTCCGGTCACGAAGCCGATCCAGATAGTGCATGTCCGTTGGGATGTGTAGTGACATAGTTGGGCCAGAAGTTTCGCCATAGTGTTCGGGTGAGGTATGTCAGTTCTGCGGT
>JADDPM010000014.1:0-22950 GCA_016781885.1 Rubrobacter sp. | reverse complement strand
CGAGG
The DNA here is from genome assembly GCA_016781885.1 of Rubrobacter sp. Classification (GTDB taxonomy): domain Bacteria; phylum Actinomycetota; class Rubrobacteria; order Rubrobacterales; family Rubrobacteraceae; genus Rubrobacter_F. Next base: position 22,945 of record JADDPM010000014.1, on the reverse strand, counting down.
TCCGGGCCCTGGTGCGCCGGCCTGAGAAGGGGGACCGGTTGCGCTCTTCGGGCACTGAACTGGCCGTGGGCGACGCGACCGCTCCCGACACTTTAGGACCCGCCGTTCGGGGATGCTCCGGGATATTCTCGGCTTTAGGCGCCGGACCAGGTCGGGGATCCCCCGAAGACGTCGAGTATCGGGGTAATATGAACCTGCTCTCGGCGGCGCGCTCGGCGGGGGTCGAGCGTTTCGTCTACAGCTCGGTCCTTATGGCGGATCATCCCCTGGCTCAGAGGGTCGGGGCGTTCCGCGAGAAGGCTCGCTTCGAACAGGAACTGCTGGCGGCGGAGGACGTCTCGTCCACCATTTTGCGCCCGGCCATCTTGGGGACCTGGATCGGGGGCTTCGCCTACTCGAACCTCGCCGCGACCATCTTCCTGGCCATAGGGGCCGGGGCAATACTGCAGGTGATCTACGAGGTCGCGCGGCTCCTCCTGAAGGACTACTCCGCAGACAATAAGACCCCGGCCCTCTCCGCCCCGAATCTGGGAGGGCTCACTACCGGCGTAGCCATCATGTACGCGACCGCCCTTCTGGTAAGTGTGTAAGAGCCCGGTCCGGTGAAGCGCGCCGACGCGTAAGGATTGGTCAGCTTCAAGTTGGCTACTCGTCAAGAAACATAAAAGTCCCGATATTCTCGGAGAGTGCTACCAATCCTCCGAGTACAAGCGCCCTCGCCGATGCTCAGAGAGGAAGTGAAGCCGGCGCGACCCGATGATTCACGAGGTTGTATCTGCGGGACGCCGACCACCAGGCGACGCTGATCAGCGCCCGGCAATCGTCGCTTGCCGCTCCATTCCGTCTGAGCGCTACGGTCAGGGCCTCAAACGAGTATCGAGAAGGCCGTTTTGTTAAGGTAAGCGTATGAGCGACATCGAAACCGTTCGGCCCCTCTCGTGGGCGCAGCAACACGAGTATCCTTACACTCGTACCTGCTGTGAGGTGAGGACGGCACGATACATGAGGGGCGTCTTCAGTCGGCTTACAAGCTCTCGTGAGAACCTGTCGGTCTCTCCCTTTAGAGGGACGCGTTCGTGAGCGAGGACATCAAGCGGAACTCTCCACTGGCCCTGATGATTCGCACGTCGTCAGATAAGCCTGGTGCGCTCCACGCGCTCACAAAGGTGATCCTGGATCACCGGGCGAACATCACCTACGTAGACATCGCCGAGCGGCGCGAGGACGGCTCGACGGTCTACTTCGAGCTAGAGGACGTCGCCGACGGGGCGGCGGATACGCTGATCGAGGACCTCGAAAGCCTGCCGATAGTCCGGTTGGTCGAGCGGGCGCCATCGTTCCAGAAGGTATACGGCAAGCGGATCATAGTGGTCGGCGGCGGGGCTCAGGTGGGCCAGGTGGTGGTCGGGGCGGTCGCCGAGGCCGACCGTCACAACATCCGTGGCGAGCGTATCTCGGTGGATACGATCCCGCTGGTCGGCGAGGAGAACCTGTCGAACGCCGTGCGGGCCGTCGCCCGCCTCCCGCGGGCGGTGGCCCTGGTCCTGGCCGGTGCGCTCATGGGCGGTGACGTTGCCCAGGCCGTCCGCGAGATCCGCGAGAAAGGAATCATCGTGCTCTCGCTGAACATGCCGGGCAGCGTCCCCGAAGCTGCCGACCTCGTCGTCACCGACCCGGTCCAGTGCGGCGTGATGGCCGTGATGGCCGTCTCCGAGTCGGCCCGCTTCGACATCAGCCGCCAGCGCGGCAAACGCTACTAGCTCGGGGTCCCCACCAAACCGGCGCGTGCGTCGCCTTCGCACGATTCAACCAGGAGATGATCCCCTTTTAGTCGCGCCCTCGTATCTCTCCCTACCGGATCAGAGAAAGGTTCCGAAGCCGTCCTCTGACCCAGATTAGAGTTCCGGGTTTCGCCGGGTCATCCGCGCAAGACGTTAGGACGTTTCTTCTAGAAGACAACGTCGAATAGGAGAGGCAACCGTTACGGAAGCCGCCGCTTGGAACTGCTTTCAGAACCTTGGCTGGCGAACGTTGATCCTGCCCTTATAGGCATGGACAAACCTCTGGTGAGCGACCAGCTCTGGGAGATCGTCGAACCACTGCTACCGCCGGAGCCGCCCAAGCCGAAGGGCGGAAGGCTACGACGGGTACCGCCCCAGGCGGTGCTAGGGGGCACTATCTTCGTACTCAGGAGCGGCATCCTGTGGCGTATCCTGCCCAAGGAGTTTGGTTGCAGCGGCGCGACGTGCTGGCGACGCCTTCGGGACCGGCGCAAGGCGGGCGTATGGCACGACCTCCGCCATCTTCTACTGAACGAGCTCGGGAAACTCGGTCTCTTCGACTGATCGAAGGGTTCCTTCGATTCCGCGAGCGTCCCAGCCAAAAGGGGGAGATAAGACCGCTCCCAACCCGGTGGATCGCGGCATCCCCGGCTCCAAACGGCATCTCATCGTCGACGGGGGCGGCTTACCGCTCGCCGCGGTGCTCACCGGAGCCGAGGTACACGGCTCGAAGGTCCTCAAGCGACTGATCGAAGGCGTAGAGCGCGTAAGCGGGCGGAAGGGTCGGCCCAGAAAGAAACCCGACAAGCTGCACGCGGACAAGGGCTACGACTATCCGCGCTGCCGGAGGTTTCTCCGCCGCCAAGTTATCAAGGCGAGGATAGCCAGGCGCGGCGTCGACACGGGCGAGAGGTTGGGGCGACACCCCGTTGGCTCGTGAAGCGCCTCGCTTGACTGACCTCCTACCGGCGCGCTATGCGTCCGCTACAAACGCAGGTCCAGCACCCACGAGGCGTTCCTAGAGTTGAGCTGCGTCCTGGTTGCCTCAACCGCTTGCGGAGGGGGTTCTGAAACCGCCTCTTAGTTCGGGAGTCAAGCCACCATTTCCTCTGATCCGACGCTGTCAGCTTCCCCTATTGCACTCCCGACTTTTCGAGTTCGAGCGCTACGCGGACGCGTTCGAACTCTGCCTCGAGCCTTTCGAGTAGCTCGGAGGACCGCCCGAGGTCCCCGGAGGCACCCGCGTCTTGTAGCTGTGCACAGATCTCCGCCATACGCGCGGCGCCCATGTTGCCGGAGCTCCCCTTGAGGGTATGGGAGATCTCCTCCACCCGCCGTGCGTCCTCCCCCTCGAGGGCCGCGCGCAAGGACGACAACTGGGCCGACGCGTCGTCGAGGAACATGTCTGCCAGCTCGGTTACTATGTCCGGCTCCCCTTGTCCCTGAAGCCCGCGCAGGCTCTCGAGCACGGAGAGATCTAGGGGAGGGGTATCCTCGGGTGCCGCGGAATCCCCAGCGCCCGCAGGAAGGCTTGCCGTTTGGCCCGGCCGCGAGACCCAGTGCTCGAGCACCTCGTCTAGCTCCTCCGCCTTGAAGGGTTTCGAGAGGTAGTCGTCCATCCCGGCAGCGAGCGCCTTCTCCCGCTCTCCCTCCGTGACGTTGGCTGTCATGGCGACGATGGGCGTGTGGCGCGCCGCGCCCTCGCGGTCGCGGATCTTAGCGGTCGCCTCGTAACCGTCCATCTCGGGCATCTGCACGTCCATAAGGACCACCGCGTACTCCCGGCGAGAGAGGGCCTCGAGCGCGTCGACGCCGTTGGCCGCCACGTCTGCGTAGTAGCTCAGCCTCTCGAGCATCCGCGCCGCGACCTTCTGGTTCACCGGGTGGTCATCGACCACCAGTACCGAGACGCGTTCCTGAGCCTTGGCCTCTCGGAGAGTGGCACGGGTGACGAGCGAAGCGTCGCCGTCTTCCTCGTTTCTACCCATGACGGTCGCGAGGGTGTCGCGCAGTTCTGCCTGCCTGACCGGCTTGGTGAGGTAGGCTCCTATCCCGGCCCGCCGAGCCTCCTCGCCGTCGTGACTGCGCTGGCCGACGGAGGTGAGCAAGACTAGCCGGGCCGAAGAGATTGCCGGATCGGCCTTTATCCTCCGAGCTAACTCTATGCCGTCCATGCCAGGCATCTGCATGTCCAGGATCGCCGCATCGAAGGGTTCGCCGCTCTCGGAGGCGGCGCGCAGTATCCGTAGCCCCTCGGGACCATCCTCAGCGCTCTCGTTGCGCACGCCCCAGGGAGCGACCTGCTTGGAGAGCACGCGGCGGTTGGTTTCGTTGTCGTCCACGATCAAGACGCGCAGGCCGTCGATGTCGGCGAGCTCCTCCAACGCGGTCTGCTCCCTCTTAGCCCGCTTCTTTAAGGGCGCGGTGAAGTAAAAGGTGCTGCCTTCCCCCAGCTCGCTCTCCAGGCCTATCTCTCCGCCCATCAGTTCCACCAACTGCTTGCTGATCGCCAGCCCCAATCCCGTCCCGCCATATCTGCGCGTGGTAGAGTCGTCGGCCTGGGAGAAGGACTGGAAGATGCGCCCCTGCTGCTCCCTAGTCATGCCAATGCCCGTGTCCCTAACCTCGAAGCTCACCACCGCCTCTTCGGACCGGTCCTCGGCCAGCCAGACGTACACGACCACCTCACCCTCCTCCGTGAACTTGAGCGCGTTGCCTACCAGGTTGGTCAGGACCTGCCTGAGGCGCCCCGGGTCGCCCTGCAGAGCGCCCGGAACGTCGTACTCCACCAGGCTGGCGAGCTCCAGACCCTTCTCGTAGGCGCGCCCGGCGAGCAGGGCGACGACGTCCTCCACCGCCGCCCTGAGGTCGAAGTCTATCGTCTCCAGACGCATCGCCCCGGCCTCTATCTTGGAGAAGTCGAGGACGTCGTTGATGATGGTGAGCAGGCTCTCGCCCGAGATACGTACCGTCTCCGCGTACTCGCGTTGCTCTTCCGAGATCTCCGTGCCGAGCAAGAGCTCGGTCATGCCGATGACGCCGTTCATGGGGGTACGGATCTCGTGGCTCATGTTAGCCAAAAAAGCGCTCTTGGCACGGTTAGCATCTTCGGCGGCTTCTCTCGCTTCCCGCTCTCGCCCTAGAGCGCCGAGCAGTTCGAGCCGCCCGATCACCGCCCGAGCGAACGCCCCGAGCAACGTCATGCGGTCCTCGTCGAACTCCATCGGCTCCTCGTTCGCCAGGCAGAGGGTACCGATGGTCTGCCCGTCGGAAGTCACGAGCGGCGTGCCGGCGTAAAACTGCACCCCGTAGTTCACGCAGAAATGCTGGTCCTTGAACTCTTCGGTGGCCATGAAGTTGGGCACGACGAGCGGCTTCTCACTCTCCACGACGTACTGGCACATGGAGTCCTCGCGGGCGACCTCCCGGCTCTCCACGAATTCCGGGGGAAGATCCCCCGACCACGCCCTGAAGTACTGCACCTTTGGGAGAATCAGGTTGATCAGGGCGAGATCCGTCCCAAAGGTGCCGCGTACGTCGTCGACGAGCTGTTGGAGGACTTCGTCCACCTCGGGGCGTACCGCGCCCAAGTACTCGATCGCTGCCAGGCGCGCCCCTTCGCGCCCGTTTTCCCTTACCTCAAACACGCTCATCTTGGTTACCCGCTCCCACTGTATGAGACTCTCCTCATTTTATATTATAGGCAAGTGTCGATAGTGACCGGCTAGTCGGACGAAAACCTCGTTAAGAGGAGCGGACAGAGCCTCACTCGATCTCTCAGGGACATCCTAGCTGGAGAGGGCGTCGGCGATTATCTGCTCGTGGTCGAAGGCGAGATCTACGGCCGAGGGATTCAGGAAGGAGACTTCAGCGGCGTCGGAAGCGGCTGTGGGATTCCCCTCGGCGCGGGCGAGGTAGGCGCAGCTTACGTTGTGACCGCGGGGGTCGCGGTCGGGGTCAGAGTAGACGCCGACGAGCCGTACTATCTCCACGTCCAGGCCGGTCTCCTCCTTCGCCTCCCGGGCCGCCGCGTCCTCCGTCGTCTCCCCCACCTCCACGAAGCCGCCCGGCAGGGCCCAATAGCCCTCGTAGGGGTCGCTGCCGCGACGGATCAGGAGTATACGTCCCTCCTCCGAGGGCACGACGACGTCTACCATCAGCTTCGGGGTCTCCGGTCCGGCCATAAAGCACGTCCTTTCTAGTCTACTTCTCCTCCGTGCTACTACCCTACGGGGAAGACAGCCAATCGGGCAGAGGCCCGGCGGCAAATTTCCTGTTGATTTTCGCTCCTTGTTGGCTAGGGGCTACAGCCGAAGGGCGAAGCTAGAAAGAGGAGGAGTACATGAAGATAGTCATGGTTCTGCACCCGGGCAAAGGACACAAGGTGGAGTTTGGGGAACTGGAAGCGCAAGCCGGTACCAGGTAGCACCGAGCGGGAGACCGGGCTGCGCCATTGGCTCGAAGGCGAGGGGCACGAGCTAGCTACGACGACGGACAGGGAGGACGGCGATCTGGAGCAGAACCTGGCAAACGCGGACATCCTCATCACCACCTCCTTCCCCAGGCGGAGAGAGTATGATCTAGGACATTGTGAGAAAGGGCGCGTGAAGATACTTGCGATAAGCGACGTCGTGGAGCCGGTGCTCTACGGGGCGAGGATCTCCTCTTACGCCGCCGGCGTGGAGGCGATAGTCTCCTGCGGGGACCTGCCGTTCGAGTATCTAGAGTACGTCCTGACCTTCTCGGGCGCGCCGCTATACTACGTGCGGGGCAACCACGATCCGGCCGAGGAAAGGAAGTCGCCGGCCGGTTGCATGCCCCTCGACGGCCGCGTCGTGGACGTGGGAGATCTCACTCTGGCCGGGCTCTCGGGGTCTCGCCTCTACTCCGGGGGGCCGAACCAGTATGCCGAACGCGCCATGCGCCGCCGGACTCGCGCGCTCTCCAGGAAGATAGCCTTCGGTTCCCTGCGGGGACGCAAGAGGCCTGACGTCTTCGTGACCCACGCCCCGCCCTTCGGTCTCGGGGACGCGGAGGACCCGGCGCACGTGGGCTTCGAGGCGTTCCTCTCGCTCATCGACCGGCACGAGCCGGCCCTGTGGCTGCACGGCCATGTACACCTCTATGGTCCGAACGTGGAGGAGAGGCGGATCTCGGAACGGGGTACGACAAGGGTAGTGAACGTGTACGGGCACCGGGTGTTGGACGCGCCGGATACTCGGATACCCGCGGCCGGGGAGGTTGCCGGGTTTGAGAGAGGATTGTAGGTTGCCTACGTGGACATAAACGAGCAGGCGGACAAGGACTTCTCGCGCGCCCGGCGGCGGGCTTTCTTGAGACGTCTCGGGGCGTATCTGCGCCGGGACGAGGCCTCCAACCAGTTGCTCTCCTTCGACGAGGTGCGGGGGGCCCTAGGGGCGGTGGAGCAGAGCTACCTCGGTATGCGCGTCGTGCCGGTGGCGGACATCGTGGGGAGCGTCGGGCGGCACAGGGACTTCGACCGGGCGTTTCTGCCGAGCAAGCCGAGCCTCGGGGGGCGCTGGAAGAAGATAGACCAGGCCATGCGACGGGCCGAGGAGTTGCCGCCGGTGAGCCTGTACAAGATCGGGAATGCCTACTTCGTCAGGGACGGCAACCATCGCGTCTCCGTCGCCCATCAGCAGGGCATCGAGATGATCGACGCCGAGGTCGTGGAGCTAAGGAGCCGGGTGCCGGTGAACTCAGCCCTGACCGCCCGGGACCTCCTGTACAAGCTGGAGCACCGACGTCTGCTGGAGAGGCTCCCGATAGACCAGGTGCTCCCGGAGTTGAAGGTCGAACTCTCCGACGTCGCGGACTACAGGCGGCTTGCGACCCAGATCGAGGCTCACGGGTTCAGGCTGGGCCAGCTATGGCGGCGCTACATCTCCTCGGAGGAGACTTTGAGGGATTGGTACGAGCATTCGTACAGGCCGATAGCCGTCATGATCCGGGAGGAGCGCATCCTGGATGCCTTCCCCGGGCGCACCGAGATGGACCTGTACCTCTGGATCTTACGCCACCGCGAACAGCTCGCCCTGGAGGCCCGCGACGAATCGGTCTCTCCCTCCACCGCCAAGGACGACATCCTCAAGCGCCGGGGCCGCAAGCCTCGCCCCCCGAACTCCATGAACATCTACGGCTAGGGACGCTCCCTCTGGTGTAAGATTCCGACGTGGTTTTAGCATCGGCGCGGGGAGAGGTCTCTTGAATGCATTAGCGGTGATCTGGGCTCCCAAAAGGTCGCTCTCACTCGTGGCGGAGGAGCGCCGTGTGCTGCTTGGTTTCGGGGTCGTGGCGACCTACGCGGCTCTACAGCTCATCGCCGGTGTCGTGGACGTCCTGGGCGGCGTGACCGCGGGCACTTTCGACCCCGAGGCTTTCCCCGGGGTACCGCCGGACCTTCTGGAGGACATCTCGCAGGGCTCGGGGGTGGCTACCCTGCTCGGCGCGGTCGTCTCGCCGTTTATAGGGTGGGCCGTGGTCTCGCTCCTAATGCAGCTCGTCACGCGCTTCTTCGGCGGGACGGGACCGCTCTCGGGGATGTTCGCCGTGGTCGGCGTCGCCGCCGTACCGCTCGTAATCCTGGCCGCTATAAAGATACCCACGACGGGCATCCAGGCAGCGACGGGGCCGGATAGCTCCGCAACCGCCATCCTGGACCTTCTGCTCATCCTGCTTGCCATCGCGGCTTACGCCTGGAACATAGCCCTGGTGATAATCGGGGGCGCCTTCGCCCGCCGGGTAGGCTACGGGCAGTCCGCCGGGTCGTGCGCGATCTCTTGCGCCGGCGTCGTGGGCCTTATAATTCTCGTCGTTCTGATCATCGGCGTCCTTGTAGCCGTCCTCGTCGGGGCGACGGGCTCGTCGGGAACGCCTTAACGACCTGAGCCTTTAAAGGAGGGACCCGCGTTGGAAACCGGACACGGGCAGGATACTGAGAACCAAAACCCCGGCGGCCAGCCCCCCGGGCCTACAGGCGGACCTCCTTCGGGGCGGTCCGGGCGGCGAGGGTTGTTGATCGGGGGCGTTATCGCTCTCGGGCTCCTGCTCTTGACGATTGGCACTATAGCGCTGGTCCTCGTGGCCGGTGCGGGCGGGCGGGAAGGCGGCGGAAGGGCGGCAGCCCCCCAGAACTTCGAGGAGAGGTACGTCTCGGGTGAAGGTCCCGATAGGATCGCCGTGCTGCCCGTCACCGGCCAGATAAGCTCCGCTCAGGGTACGGTCGGCTCCCAGACGGCGACGCCGCAGACCTTCCGGGACCAGCTCACGCAGGCTGCGGAAGACGACCGGGTCAAGGGCGTAGTCGTCGAGGTCAACTCCCCCGGCGGCGGCGTCGTGGCCAGCCAGCAGATGCGCAAGAGCATCCTGGACTTCAAGGAGGAGGCCGGTAAGCCCGTCATCGTCTCGATGAGCGAGACGGCGGCCTCGGGCGGATATTACCTCGCCACCGCCGCCGACCGGATAGTCGCCAACGAGACTACGCTCACGGGCTCGCTCGGCGTAATCTTTTCGTATCTGAACCTCGAGGAGGCGGCCGAAGAGTACGGCGTGGAGCAAGAGGTGATAAAGAGCGGGCCATACAAGGACATCGGCTCCCCCACCCGCGAGCCCACCGAGGAGGAGTTGGAGATCCTGCAAACCTACGTAAACCAAGCCTATGACCAGTTCGTCGAGGTGATCGTCGAGGGCCGGGACCTCCCGGAGGAGGAAGTGCGTGAGATCGCCGACGGCAGGATTTACTCCGGACTCCAGGCCGAGTCTCTGGGCCTCGTGGACGAGCTTGGCGACCTCGACCGCGCCGCCGAGATCGCGGGCGACCTTGCGGGCGCCGGACGGACGACCGTCGTCCGCTACGAGCGAGTGCCAGGCTTCGTGGAACTCCTTCGTAACCGCCTCGAACCGTCCGAGCCCCAGGCCCTCGAAGCGTTGGAAAGCGCCGGGATTAACATTACCCCGGAGCTACAGTACCTGTACCGCCCGTAGGCGAGCACTACATATAGTCCCCGGAGGAAGATGTCCGGTTTATCCTTGTATTTAGGGCACCTTATAGCAATAATTACGCGAGGAACCGCGCCAGCCGGGGGGACGGCGCGGCGACCGTACTGTGGAGACAGGAGCGATTGTGCCGTGCGCAGGACCCCCCGCAGGGGTATAAGAGAGGGTAGCTGATATGGATTACCTGTACTGGCAGCCCAATGCGCACGCCCTGATCTCTCTGGTCGCCGCCCTGGTCCCCGTAGTCGTCGGCTCTTACGCCTGGCAGAGACGGGGCAAGCCGGGGGCCGCAGCGCTCGCGGCCCTGATGTGGCTCTTCGCCATCTGGGGTCTCCTGTACGTCGTCGAGCTCGGGATGCAGAGCGCGGCGGCGGTCGAAACACTCTATGAGGTACGCTACGCCGTCTTCCTCGGCGTGGCACCCCTGTGGTTGGTCCTCGTTATCCAGTACACCGGGCGCGAGAGATGGCTGACGCGGTACTCCGTGTCGCTACTCCTGGCCGTACCGCTGGCAACGCTGGCCCTCATCCTCACAAACGAGGATCACGGGCTAGTGTGGACCTCGGAGGGGACTAGCAGGTCAGGTACGCTGCTCGTGGCGGACTTCTCCCACGGGGCCTGGTTCTGGGTAGACTTCGCCTATGCTGCGCTCCTCGTAATCACGGGGGCGGCGCTTCTCATGCTCATGATCGTCAACTCCCAGAACCTCTACGCGAAGCAGAGCGTCTCCCTGCTCATAGGCATAGTCGGCCCCTGGATCGCCTACGCGACCCATGCGACGGGGCTGGACTCGGGGTTGGAGTCGCTCCCCGGCCTGAACCCGACGGTCCTCACCTTCGCACCCGGAGGTCTGGCGCTCGTTTGGGCCTTTTACCGCCACAAGCTGCTCGACATCTCCCCGGTGGCCCACGACGCTATAGTCGAGGGCATGAGCGACGGCACGCTCGTCCTGGATACGCAGGGCAGGATCGTGGACCTCAACCCCGCCGCCGCCAGCATCCTGCGGTGCAAGCCGGGCGAGGTGGTCGGGCGGCCCTTCCGGGAGATGATGGCCCAGAAGGCTAAAGCCGCGCCCATGCAGGGCAACCGCGGAAGCGCCCTCCTGAAGCGCTACGAGGAGAGGGGTCAGGCCCAAGAGGAAATACGCCTCGGGGAAGGGGAGGACGCACGCCACTATGACCTCGCCCTCTCGGCGCTCTACGACGGCCAGGGTGGTCGTACCGGGCATCTCGTGGTCCTGCACGAGGTAACCGAGCGAAAGCTCGCTGTCGAGCGTCTCGACCGGCTGGCTCATTACGACGCTCTTACCGGGCTCCCCAACCGCGCCTTCTTCTATGAGCGCCTGAGCCAGGAGATCGCCCGGCTGAGAAGGGCCAGCGGGGGCACGCTCGCGCTCATGTTCCTTGACCTGGACCGGTTCAAGCTCGTCAACGACACTTTGGGCCACGAGATCGGCGACCTTCTCTTGCAGGAGACCGCGAGGAGGCTCAAGGAGTCGGTCCGGGAGTACGACGTCGTGGCGAGACTGGCAGGCGATGAGTTCACTATCATCCTACCCGAGATCGGCGTCGTAAGGGAGGCAACAGAGGTAGCCTCCCGTATCATCGAGTCCGTCGCCGAGCCCTACCAGTTTGGCGGAAACGAGTTACTCATCACCACGAGCGTGGGCATCTGCTTCTACCCGGCGGATGGTCACGACCCGGCCACACTCGTCAAGAATGCCGACGCCGCCATGTACCGGGCAAAGGCCGGGGGCAAGAACCGCTACGAGGTCTTCGCCGAGGACGTCCTGCAAAACCCGACCAGGCACTTCGAGATCGAGAACGAGCTCAACCGGGCGATCGAGGAGAACCAGTTCGTCCTCCACTACCAGCCCGAGATTCAGATATCCACGAGCCACATGGTCGGGGTCGAGGCGCTGATCCGTTGGGAGCACCCCGAACGCGGTCTCGTCTATCCCAAGGACTTCATCCCGGTGGCCGAGGAGACGGGTTTGATCTTCGTGATAGAGCGCTGGATAATGCGCGAGGCGTGCCGCCAGATGCGCTCCTGGCAGGAGCGCTACCCGACCAGCACGCCGCTGACGGTGGGCATCAACCTCTCTGGTAGGCACTTTACACACCCGAACCTCGCCGGCGTGGTCTACCGCACCCTCGAAGAGACCGGCCTCGCCCCAGATTGTCTGGTGCTGGAGATCAAGGAGAGCATCCTGCACGAGGACGCCATCTCCGCCGCCACGACCCTCCAGGCCCTCAAGAAGCTCGGTGTACGGCTCGCCGTGGATAACTTCGGCACCGGTTACTCTTCGCTCTCCCACCTCAAGCGCTTCCCGCTGGACATGCTCAAGATAGACGCCTCTTTCATCCGGTCCTTCCACGAACGCGAGGAGGACTGCGAGATCGTCTCGGCCATCATCTCACTGGCTCACGCCCTGAACCTACAAGTGGTCGCCGAGGGCGTCGAGAGCCCCCGCCAACTCATGCAGCTAAAGGACGTGGGATGTGAGATCGCCCAGGGCAACTACTTCGCCGGGTCCCTCTCCCACCGCGCCACCTCCGCCTTCCTGGTCGCGGATTTGTATTACTAGAGCGGTCAGCCGGAGAGCCAGCGCGTAGCCAGAAGTAGCAACGCCCCCGCGGCCGCCGGTAGAGTACTCACGTAGAGGCTTTTGTTGTTGGTCCGTCCTGGTTGATATCTGCCAGTCCGAACCGGCCAGCTTCTCCTAAATTAGCCTCGTCGCGCCCACGTAGCCATCCAGGTACTTTATGTCGCTCTCGACAACCTCATCGAAGTAGTCTGAGGCGTGAATCATCTTACCGTTGCCCGCGTAGATGCCGACATGACTTATACCGTCGCCATGCTCGTCGAAGAAGACCAGGAGGTCGCCGGGCTCCTCCTGGCCCTTGGGGACCGTGGAGCCTTCATCGTACTGCCTGGTCACGGAGTGCGGTAGCGTAACGCCTAACTTCTTGTTGACCAGCATCGTAAACCCGGAGCAATCCAGCCAGGGCGTGACGCCCCGCCGAGACGGTACGCCGTCCCATCGTACTCTTTGGCCTTCGCCACCACCTCCTCGCCCTCGAATCTGGGCTCGCGGGCGCGGCTCTCCTGAGAAGTCCGGGAGTTGGAGGGAGACCGAGGGGCGGGGGCGGCCGTTGAGGCCTGCTCCACCTTCACGGCGTCGGCGCCGATGTAATTCTTGCCGCTAGCCCGCCGGGAGAAACGGATGGAGTAGGCGTCGCCAGCGTTCATGTCGTAGATGTCGATCCGGACCCACTGGCCGCCGTTCTTCTGCTGGTTGACCTTTTTCCGCTCGATACCCAAGGAGGTGACGACCTCGACCGGCGCCGCGCTGCTCAGGCCTGGATAGTGCTAACGATAGCAGTTTGGGGGTCTGAGGTCGGGGAACCTCTGGGACTGTTGAACCACGGCCTGCCCGCGATAGAACCCTTCCGCATCAGCGCTCAGAAGCCAAACGAGCGTCGAGAACCGGTGAATCTAGCGAGCCGTCCCCACACTGCCGATCATCCTTTCGGTGGCCGGGAATACTACCTTCAGAGGATGCGTACTTCAGGTACGTATGGCAAGCTTTATTCAGTTGCAGAGCCTCACGCAGAAGGAGAAAGATGGTGAAAAAGCTGATCCTGTTGGCGGCGATGCTGGCGATGGTGCTGGTCGGCGCCGTTCCCGCCCTGGCAGCGCAGGGCACCGCTACCAGTGCGGACATCGTCAGCGGCGACCAGTCGGCCGATTCTTCTGAGACCAACCAAGAGAGCATTCGGGGGACTATTACGAGCATCTCCGGTTCCGTAGTGCTCGTGGAGGCAGACCCTTCAGCCGACTCGGGACCGAAGGGCTACTTCACCGTGACCGACGAGACCGAGATCGCCAAGCTGGAAGATGATCAAAGAGTTGCGGCCTCGTTCGAGGATCTCGCGGTCGGGCAGCAGGTCCAGGCCGCGTACGCGGGGGACATCGCCGAGTCCTACCCTCCGCAAGGCGAAGCCGGTAATATCGTGATCCTTGACGAGGGCGGGGGGACGGAGAGGTACGCTACGCTCTCGTTCGAACTCGAGGTCGAGTGTGACCCGCCCTCAAACGCGGCGTTCTTCGGCTTTATACCGGCCGAGGGAGGAATCAGCGCGCAACTCACCGACCCGGACGGAGATGGCACCTACACAGGCAGCACCACCGTAGCCAAGTTCCCTCCGGGGCCGGCGCCGCCGGGTACCGAACCGGTCTCGCTGCCTGTCCAGATTGTGCAGGTTAGGGGCGTGATAGAGGACTTCGGCGAGGTAAAGATCGACGGAGACAAGACCATCGAAGCCACGGTCCCCTTCTGCGACGATAACGGTGGTTCCGGCAACGGCGGTTCTTCCTCCGGCGGCGGGAAGACCCTCCCCAACACGGGCGGCCCCCTCCCGCTCGGCGCGGGCGCCCTGCTCGTCATAGGCGGTCTCCTGACCCGCAGGCTTGCCCGGTAGCTACGGAGGAAGAAAGCGCAAGGTGAAGGAGCGCCAAGGCAGGCGAGGAGAAGCTGGAGAAGCACTGCGAGGAGCTTTCAGGAGAAGGGCTGTTGGAGGTGGTCTCTTGCGGAGGGCGAGAGACGCAGACTCTAAAGGGGGCCTAGAGGACGCGTACCTTCCCCGGGAGGTGCGCCCGTTCTTGGAGGAGATGCTCGGCAGATACCCGGATGAGGACATCCGCCTCCTCCTGGCTGCGGCGCGGCGGCGGGAGAAGACGGAGAAGGGGCGAGAGGAGCTTACGAAGGCTATGCGAGAGCTTGTCTAGGACTAGAGCCCACCTCTGGAAAGGCGGGAGGGGTATGAACCGTCGCCTGTGGAGAAACCAATAATTTAACGGTTTTTCGGCAAAGAGAAAGAGCGCCGGTCCGAAGACCGGCGCTCCTGATGAACTAGAGGTTTTCTCCTTTCTACTGCTTACTTGGTCCTAAGTCCCCAAACCTGGCTCTGCATGCTGCCGAACGAGGCATCCGTGACGGTGGCGGTGTACTGGGCGTCCCCATCGCTCAGGGACTTGCTGGCCAGGTTGTAGATGTACTGGCCGGAGCCGGCGTCCCGCATCACGTAGTCCGAGTGGGTCGAGGTGTTCAGGATGGTCTCGTTGACACCAGCGCTCGGGGTTGCCAAGTTGTACTGCTTGATGCTGATCTTCGGAGCGAGCCCGCTCACCGGGTTGTTGTTGCAGTCGGTGATCTTGACCTTCAGCGGGATGGTGCTGCCGTACTTAAAGACGCTCGGCGTCTTGCCATCCGTGTTGGCGTTGACCGGGTCGAGGAGCTTGGTCACCTGGTACTGCCTGGAGACCTGCACTTGCTTCTCGGCGGCCTGACCGCCGTCCTCGTCCTTCACGTTTACCTTGATCGTGTAGGTACCCGGCTTGTAGTCGTGCGACTCGTTGACGCTGAAGGAGCTGCCAAAGTTGGTGGTAGACCCGTCGCCCCAGTCGATCGTACCGGTGTAGGTGTCGTTGGCCTTGGCCGGATCGTCAAAGCTGAAGGCCAGCTTGACGTTGTTAGTGGCGCAGGCGGTGCCAGTATTGCCGTCCAGGCTCAGGTTACCCAGCGTCGGTGCGACGTTGTCGATCGTGACGCTGGTAGTAGCGGTTTTCTCGCCACCGTTGCCGTCGGTTGCCCGCACACCCACTGTAGAGGTGCCGTTGTCGTTGAAGGTGCACTGGTAGGTGCTGCCGGACTGCGGGGCCTTGTCGTAGGTACCGTTGTTGTCACAGTCGAACTCGTAAGAGAGCGTGTCACCATCTGCGTCGTTGGCGTTAGCCGTGATCGTCACAGGCGAGCCCTCTTTGACTGGTCCGTTGTTGGAGGCCGAGAGGGTCGGAGCATCGTTGACCGGCTCGACGTTGATGCTCACCTTAGCGGTGTCGGTGCCGTTGTTGCCGTCGCTCACCGTGTAGGTGAAGCTATCGGGCCCGTGATAGTTGGCCTTAGGCGTGTACTTGAGCGTGCTGTCGGAGTTAATCGTGACCGAGCCGCTGGACCCCTGGGTAACGCTCGTTACGCTGAGGATGTCGCTGTCGGCGTCGGTGTCGTTGCCGAGGACGTTTATGTTGTCCTTGGCCGCGTCCTCATCGGTCGAGCCCGCGTTATCGTCCCCGGCCACTGGAGCGTCGTTGACCGAGTTGACCGTGATGCTAACCGTTGCCGTGTTGCTGTCGAGATCGCCGTCGTTGGCCTTGAAGGTGAAGCTATCAGAGCCGTTGTAGTTCTCGTCCGGCGTGTAGGTGAGGTTAGCACCCGTGCCACTGAGCTGACCGTGCGCCGGATTAGAGGCGACTTTGTAGGTCAGGCTATCGCCGTCGATGTCGCTACCGCTGAGGGTGATCGCCGTGGCCTTGTCCTCGTCGGTGCTAACCGACTGGGCGTCCGCCGTCGGAGCGTCGTTGACCGGATCAACGGTGATGCTCACCGTTGCAGACTCGCTGTCGAGCTCGCCGTCGCTGGCCGTGTAGGTGAAGGAGTCGGACCCATGGTAGTTGGCGTTGGGCTTGTACTCGAAGGAGCCGTCGCTGTTAAGGGTTAGCGTGCCGTGGCTCGGGCCGGCAACCTTCGTAGCCGTCAGGGTGCTGTTCTCGACGTCGGTATCGCCATCGAGGACACCTGGTGCGGCCTCTGTAAGGGTTCCATCCTCGTCGACGCTGTAGCTGTCGTTATCGGCCACCGGAGCGTCGTTGACGGCGCTGACGGTGACGTTGACCGTGGCGGTCTGTGTGGAGCACTTTTGCGGGCTGCCGTTGTCGCAGACGGTGTAGTCGAAGCTAGCAGCGCCGTAGTAGTTGGCCTCCGGTGTGAAGGTAACCTTGCTGCCGTCGCTGCTCAGAACAGCCGTGCCGTGCACGAAGTTGGAGACTTCTTTGATGCTCAGGATTTGGTTGCTCTCGTCAGTCGGACCCTCAGAGTCGTTGTTCAAAAGCTCGCTGGCCAGGATGTCCACCGGAGTGTCCTCAGGGGTGGTAGCAGAGTCGTCCTCAGGCACCGGCGCATCATTGACTGAGTTGACCGTGATGCTCACCGTAGCGGTGTTGCTGTCGAGTTCGCCGTCGTTGGCCTTGAAGGTGAAGCTGTCGGCGCCGTTGTAGTCGGCATTGGGCGTGTAGGTGAAGCTGCCATCAGCGTTGACGGTCACCGTACCGTTGGCCGCCTGAGCAACGAGGCTGTAGGTGAGGCTGCTGCTGTCGATGTCATCAGCGCTGACGCTCTCGCTAAGAGGGGTGTCCTCATCGGTGGTAGCTGAATCATCAGCGGCTACCGGAGCGTCGTTGACCGGGGTAACGTCGATGGTGACCGTCGCCTCGTTGCTGTCGGTGGTGCCGTCGTTGGCCTTGAAGCTGAAGCTGTCGGTGCCGTGGAAGTTCTCGTCGGGCGTGTAGGTGTAAGTGCCGTCGGCGTTGACGGTCACAGTGCCGTGCTGCGCGTCGGTGCTGCCCTTGCTGTAGCTCAGCGGGTCTTCATCGATGTCAGTAGCACTGAGGTTACCGTTCAGAGGAGTGTCCTCAGGAGTGCTAGCCGTATCGTCATCAGCAGCCACCGGAGCGTCGTTGACCGGGTTGACTGTGATGCTCACCGGGGCCACGTTGCTGTCGGTGGTGCCGTCGCTGGCCTTGAAGGTGAAGAAGTCGGTGCCGTGGAAGTTCTCGTCGGGCGTGTAGGTGTAGGAGCCGTCGCTGCCGACGCTCACCGAGCCGTTGGTCGCGTCGTCGACGAGGCTGTAGCTTAGGGCGTCCTTATCGACGTCGGTGGCGCTGAGGCTGCCCCTAAGAAGGGTGTCCTCGTCCGTTTCCTCGTCATCGTCGTTGGCGGCTACCGGAGCGTCGTTGACCGCATTGACTGTGATGCTCACCGTGGCGGTGTCGGTGCCGCCGTTGCCGTCGCTCACCGTGTAGGTGAAGGAGTCGGGGCCGTTGTAGTCCTTGGCCGGCGTGTAGGTGAAGGTGCCGTCGGTGTTGATCTCAAGCGTGCCGTTGGCCACCTCAGTATCGACCGTATAGCTCAGGGTATCGCCGCCGTCGACATCAGAGACATCGAGTGGCTCGTTCTCGAGGGCAGCGTCCTCATTAGTGCTCGCCGCCTGGTCCTCGGCTACCGGAGCGTCGTTGACCGCGGTAACCGTGATGCTCACCGTGGCCACGTTGCCGTCCACCGTGCCGTCATTGACGGTGTAGGTGAAGCTGTCGGTGCCGTTGAAGTTGGCAGCCGGAGCATAGTTGAGCTTGCCGTTGTTCTCAGAGACCGTGCCGCCTTGGGCAGAGGCCGCGTCGAAGTCGGAGACACTAAGGGTGTCGCTTTCAGTATCGGTGTCGTTGGCCAGCACGTCTATATCCTTGGCCGTGTCCTCAGCAGTGGTATCTGAGTCAGCCACCGCTACCGGAGCATCGTTTACAGCGCTGACGGTGATGCTCACCGTCGCGGTGTCACTGCCACCGTTGCCGTCGTCGACCGTGTACTCGAAGGAGTCGGTGCCGTTGAAGTTGGCGCTAGGCGCGTACTCAACCTTGCCGTCCGTCGTGATCGTGGCCGTGCCGTTGGTCGGCTGAGTAACGCTCGCTATGTTGAGCGTGTCGCCGTCAACGTCGGTGTCCTTGCCCTCTGTATTGTTCAGTACGTCTATGGTGACGGCCTCATCCTCATCGGTAGTAGCAGAGTCATCCCCAGCCACCGGAGCGTCGTTTACCGCCCTGACCGTGATGCTCACCGTCGCGGTGTCGGTGCCGCCGTCGCCGTCGCTCACCGTGTAGGTGAAGCTGTCGGTGTCGTTGAAGTTATCAGCCGGATCATAGTTGAACGTGTTATCGGCGTTGTTCTGCGTCACCGTGCCGCCGTTAGCCGAAGTGGCATCGAAGCTGGAGATGCTGAGGGGCATATCAGCCGGGACATCGGTGTCGTTGGAGAGCACGTCTATGTTGCTCTTGACCGTGTCCTCGTCAGTCGTAATGCCGGAGTCATTCACGGCATCCGGCGGGACATTGCTGATAGCGACGGCGTCGGTGTACGTGCTCACACCGCCGTCCTTATCCTGGATCTTGGCCCCGACGGAGCGCGTGCCGTTGTCGGTGGTCGAGCAGGTGGTGCTGCTGGTGGAGCCAAAGCTGCCATAGCCGGTGTTGTCGGTGGTGTCGCAGTCAAACGCGTACTTGAAGCCGGCCGTCGTGTCCGCGCTGCTCGGATCGGAGGGGCTAGTCAGCGACACGCTGATGTTGCTGCCCTCGTCGACATCAGGCGAGCTTAGCGTGGCCGTCGGCGCAGCGTTAGAGGCGCTCCAGTCGAAGCTGTCGGTCGTTTGGCCGCCCTTTCCGTCGCTCACTTGCACCACGACCGTGCCGCTGCCCTGGTCGGTGGGTGTATGCGCCCAACTCCACGTGCCGCGGGTGGCGCCCGGCGTAACCGTGCCCTCACCAGAAACCTTGCTTATGGTCAGCGTGTCGCTGCTGTCCTGGTCGGCGAAGACGCCGTTGGTCGTGAGCTGGGAGCCCTCGTCGCCCGAAGCGTCGGCTGCGGCGGTGCTCACAGTAGGCGCATTGTTGGCAGGTGCGGGCGGCGCTGCCGTCGTAAACGTCCAGCTCTTGGACTGGTTGCCGGAGGTGCCCGAGTCCTGATCGAGTGCGTTGCCCGCCAGGTCCTTCGCTCCGGTCGTAACCTGGGCTGTGTAGGTGGTGTTGGCAGCCAGGTCCGCGCTCGGGTCCAGCGTGGCCTTCTTGTCGTTTGCGTTATAGGTCACCGAGGTTGCCACCGAGGTCGTACCCTGCTTGAGCGTGAAGTTGGTACCGTTGATCGTGGCGCTGTCCATCTTCTCGGAGAAGGTCGCTTCGACGTTGGAGTTAGCCGCCACGTTCGTCGCGCCCTCTGACGGGGAAACGCTGGTGACCGTGGGGGCCGTGGTGTCAGCCTCGACCTTCAAGTTGAAGTTGGCATTGCCCACGGAGTCAACCGGACCACTAGTCTTGTTCCATGAGATGGCGTAGCCGTTACCTTGCGTATTTATCTTGCCGGAGGTATACGTCACCTCCTGGAAGCCGCTCGATGCGCTCCCACACTGCGAAAACTCTAGAGTGGTCTTGTTCGCAGTGACCTCTGCCAGCTTGACGACCGAGAATATCGCCTTGTTTGTTGAGCTTACTTCACAGCCATCATTTTGCGGATTGATCCAGTACTTGACTGTGACATCTTGGTTTTGCTTTATAGTCTGGTTCTGCGAGCTTCCAGTGAGGTTATCGTCTAAGGTGTCGGCAAGCGCCGCGATCGCCGGGACTGAGAGCATGACAGCAAAGGCTATAAAAAGCACAAAAAGCCGGCCCATCTGGAGCCGGGGCCGCAACGTCGAGTTCATCATTCTGTTTTCCCTTTCGCCAGGATTTTCCTTCATGTCCAGAAGGTTAATAGAGGGCGAACATCCGTAAATCGGCCTACCGGCGTATATCCATGTAGGCCACCCGGCGTATTTTTTGTTTTTTCTTGCGATTTTTGTAGAGAGTGGCCTCTACGAGACGCAGATCCCCGGCTCATGCGCCGGGCGGAAAGCTCGAACTAGCTAGCGATAGAAGGAGCCTGCAGGGCGGTATCGATCTCCTGCCTCAGGTCTCTCACGCGGCACGGCCATGACACGGAGCCTTGCCGCCCGTCGCCCCGCGCTCTGTCGGAGGCGCTGACCAACTCCAGAACCGGTATCTTCGCTGCAGCCCTCTGCGTACCGTTCAGGAATCTTTCCCGCCCTTTGGGATGCAACCCGGGCGCAAGGATCACGAGCCGGATCTCCTCAGCCAGCTCGGCCAGTTCGTCTATAAAAGACCCGTTAAGAAACCGCGCGTCGTAGCCGCCACCTGTGAGCATTAGCTCCAGGGCTCGGCCGACCACCGGGTCTCCGCCGAGAACGGCGACTACTATGGGCTTATGACCTTGAGATGTCACCTTGTCGCCTTCTTCCTGTATGCTCGATCCTAGCTAGCACCGTTAATTGTGGGACAAGGGTCGGCTCATGCAAATACGCCACCTGGCGTATTTCGCGTACGCCAGGTGGCGTAGTTACAAGAGGCGGCGCAGATTTGCTAACCGGGCTCGGAGGAGAGAAGCCCTAGTTCGATGGCGCGGACGGCCGCCTGGGTGCGGTCGGAGACGTTTAGCTTCCTGATGATTCGTTCTACATGCACCTTGGCCGTCGCCTTACTGATCGTCAGGGTGCGCGCTATCTCAGGGTTGGACTGACCCTGCGCCACCAAGTTCAAGACCTCAGTCTCACGCGGCGTGAGCGCTTCGCTTAGCGGCTCCTGGCGTCTCTGCGGTTGGGGAGGAGGCTGCTCTTTCTTCTCCCCATGCCCTCTCTGGTTCGCCAGGCGTCGGAGGAGCTGCGCGGCGAGCTCCTGGTTCAAAGGGGATTCTCCCTCTATAGTCCTCCTGATGGCGCTGATCAACCGCTCTCCTGGGGCCCCTTTGAGAACGTACCCGGCGGCACCCGCGTTTATTGCCTCCAGCAGGTAGTCCGGGTTCTCGTGCATGGTTACCATCAAGATGCTGATGGAAGGGTGCTCCTGCTTGATGACGTCGGTCGCCCTCAATCCGTCCATCTCCGGCATGCGCACGTCCATCAGCACCAGATCAGGCTGCAGCCGGCGGCAGAGCTCGAGGGCCTCCCGGCCGTTTACCGCTTCACCGATGACCTCGAGGCCCGGCTCTTCTTCTAGCATCATCCGCATGCCGCCTCGAACGAGGGCATGGTCGTCGGCGATGATGATCCGAACCGGTTCCGTTCTTGCCTCTCGTGAGGACTCACTGTCCACGGTTGGTATTCTCCCCGAATAGCGGAACCTCCGCCACTATCGTCGTACCGGCCCCTGGCTGACTGTCTACCTTGAGGTCGCCGCCGAGCAGTATGACTCGTTCCCGCATACCGACTAGACCGACCCTCTCCCCCGGACCGCCCTCATTCGTCCCTTTGCCCAACTCAAACCCTCGCCCCCAGTCCCGCACCTCCAGGCGCACGGCTGGTCCAGACGCTCGAGCCTGACCTCTGCCCGGGGGCTCTGGGCGTGCTTTCTGATGTTCGTCAGCGCCTCCTGGGCGACCCGGAAGAGCGCCGTCTCGATCGGTACCGGGAGGCGATCCTCCCCGATCGCCTCCTCATATCCGACCTGGCAGTCTTCGTCGGAGTAGAACTCCTCGACGTGTAGACGGAGCGTGGTCGCCAGCCCGAAGTCGTCGAGCGCCGTCGGGCGCAGGTTAGCGATGACGTGACGAGCCTCGCTGACCGTTTGTTCGATAAGCTCCCGGTCCCGGTCACTGTCGGGAACGTATCGTCTCGCGAAGGCGTTGAGATACGTGTGAGCGGCGACCGCTACTTGGGCAAGCCCGTCGTGAACTTCGTAGGCGACGTGACGCCGTTCCTCTTCCTGGGCTATCAGCAGCTTACCGACCAGGTCTTGCAGCCTATGCTCCCGCTCGGCCAGCTCTCCGTAGAGTTGGGCGTTCTCCAGAGCGCTGGCAGCCTGGCTGGCCAGGCTGCCGATTATCTCCACCGTGTCACTCTCGCCCAACGACTCCGGACCGTACGCCTCCAACACGCCGAGGGTGCACTCTCGGGTCAAGAGCGGTATACACAGACCCGCGAGTTGCTCGGCCTCGGAATCTGGGCTTTGCAGCAAGAAAAGCTGCTGCTCCTCGGTCTCAAGCGCCACCCGGCGCGCGTCTACCGCCTCCGGCGTGTAGCGGGCTCTCTGCCGCAGCCTCTCTAGCCCGACAGAGCGCCAGATACGTGTGCCCCCGTCCTGATCCTGCACGCTGATGACCGCTGCGGTGAGGTTCGAGACGCGCTGCATGACCTCTAGCAACCTCGAAACGATCTCCTCCGACTCGAGCGTAGAGCCCAGTATCTGTCCCGCCTCGTAGAGGGCGAGCAACCTATCCAAAGTATCCTGAAGCTTCTCGTCGGCTCGTTTGCGTTCGGTTACGTCGTGCGCGACTACACACATTACCTCATTGCCTCCGTAGACGATGGTGCTAACGTTGACCTCGACATCTATCAGCGAGCCGTCCTTCCGACGATACTTCTGCTCCCCGAGAAAGCGGCTTCTCTCGGCAAGTATTAGCTGAGTGTTCTGGTCAATGCTTTCTTTATCGTGGGCAA
>JADDPM010000200.1 GCA_016781885.1 Rubrobacter sp. | reverse complement strand
GGGCCGTGTCGAAATCCACGTAGCCCCCGCCCGAGGCGGAGAGCTCTTCGAGGCCGTCCAGGTAATCCGGGGAGTGGACCGCTTCGAGGGCGGACCGCGAGGCGGCCTGGCAGGAGCGGTGTTTCACCTGCGCGCCTGATCTCCCGGCCTCCTTGGCCCCGGCGAGCGCCGCCGAGAATCTCTCCGGTGCCTCCACGCCCGCCATGTAGTTGATGTGGCGTTTGGAGGCGGGATCGCTGTAGACGTGCAAACTCTACGCTCCTGACCTGTCTACTATCAAAGGTGACTACGGGTGTGGCTGCGGGTGGCCCAGGACTTCGAGGATATCCTCCGTAGTCTTCTCGACATCCTGGTTCGCATCCACGATGGCGAGGAGGCCCTTCTCCTCGTAGTATTCCTTGATCTCCCCGGCCTCCTTGCGATACGCCTCCAGTTGTCGGCGGAGGGCTTCCTCCGTATCGTCTTCTCGCTGCACGAACGGACCGGGGGCCTGGCCCTCGATGAGTTCCGGGGGCGGGTCGTGCTCCAGGTGGTAGACCCTGCCGGTCGCGAGGCTCTGCCGCCTGCCACCAACGACCCGCTCGATAAGCTCCTCGTCGTCCGGGCCTTCGAGCACTATAACCTTGTTCAGGGCGGTGCCGTGTCTCTCCAGCTCTCTATCCAGCGCGCGGGCCTGCTTCACGGTGCGCGGGACGCCGTCGAGGACCCAGGCGCCCGTCGGCTGGAGATGGACCCGAATGAGGTCCATGATCTTCTCGTCCGGGACCGGCTCGCCCCGGTCGCTGTAGCCTTTGAGCTCCTGCCCAAGCTCGGTGCCCGCCTCGATCTGGTCGCGTACCAGATCCCCCGTCGAGACGCGCACCTAGTTGAGCCTTCCCGAGACCCTCTGGGCTTGCGTACCTATGCCTACCCCCACGGGGCCGAGCAGAGCTATCTTCACCTCGTCACCTCCTGATCTCCTTACCAAACGCGCGCAACCCGCACCCCCGTATCTTAGCGAGATCGAGAACCCGGAGCATACCCCCCCAAAGATAATCCTGTAACGGCCACCCCCGCTGGGTTAACATCTAAAGGATACATACCTCATATCCTCAAGGAGAGCGTAATGCAACAGGAGAACAACAAGATCCTCGGACGCGAGACACGAGGACCGATAGGTGCGGAGCAACTGGACACGGTTCCGTGGAACCACGGCGATACCGACGCAACCGTCGAGTTCTCCACGAACGAGCTAACGGCGATCTGCCCCGTCACCGGGCAGCCGGACTTCTACGAGCTCAAGCTGACTTACCGCCCGCGCTCCCGGCTCCTCGAATCAAAAGCGATGAAGCTCTACCTGTGGGGCTTCCGGGACAAGGGCATGTTCGCCGAGGATATGGCCGCCTCGCTCCTGAAAGATCTCGTCTCCGCCTGCGACCCCGTCGAGATGAACGTGGACCTCACCCAGCAGGTACGGGGCGGGCTGAAGATACGGACTGTCGTCCGCCACGGATAGCTAACACTACCCGACGTCCACGTCCGTGGTGTCTACCTCAAGGACACCGTCGAGACCCATGATCTCCTCTATCATGCCCTCAAGGTCCTCCTGAGTAGCGGCCCTGCCGGTGAGCTCCACGACGCCGTCTCTGGCGGCGCGGACCTCTAGCTCTGTACCGTTGACGAGATCCTCCACGTCGTCTGCGAGGGTCTCGTTGTCCTTGATCGCCGGGTCTAGCTCTTCCTCACCGGTGTCCGGATTTATATACACGTCGTTGCGCGGGAAGCCGGAGTCGGCCGTGGTGGAGCCTTCGTCCTCCCAGCCGCTTGCCTCCCCCGCCTCGCGTTGCGCCTCCTCCTCGGGGATCGCCTCGTCGGGATCCTGCGGCGTGGTTACGAACTGCCCCTCGTGCTCGTAGTCGTTCGGCGCGTCGGACTGGGCGGGCGCGTAGCCCTCCGGCCTCTCCGCGTCGCCGAGGTGATCTCCGGGCTCCTCGTCGGAGGGGTCGGCGTGAAACCTGGCGAAGTCCGCCTCCGGGTCGAGGGTGAGCGAGGAGATGGGCATCTCTACCTGCTCCTCCTCGCCACGCTCCACGATGACGTGCGTCACCTCACCCGACCCCTCGTCCGCGATGACCCCGGAGATCCTGCCGAGCACCTCCCCGTCCGCCGCCCTCGCCTCAAGACCGACCAAACCTCTCTCTTCCATACCGCTCGGACCTCCTCACATCCTTATACTTCCTTCCGGAATACCTTATTACCCTCAGGCTCCGGATGCTACCGCCCACCTTGATCTAAACCTGAGAAGTAATAAAATATGAGCATGCCGGACTCAAATATGAGGAGTTAGGGTTTTATAGGGTCCGGGAATATGGGACGCGAGAGGTACCCCGATTTCAGGAGGCTTTTTAGATAATGATATGTGAGAACTGCGGGTCACGGCCTGCGAGCGTACAGGTTACACAGCAGCAGGGCGGGCAGCGCGCTTCGGCCTATTTTTGCACGCAGTGCGCGCGGGAGTTGGGCATGATCGGGGGTAGCGGCTTCGGCGGCGCGAACCCGTTCGAGATGCTGCACAACCTCGTGCAGCAGCAGAGCCAGGGGCCGGGTAACTTCTTCGAGGCGCTTACCGGCGAGGCGCGCGAGGCCGTGATGCGGGCCCGCGAGTCCTCGGCCGGGACAACTCGTACGAACGCCATCGGTACGGACCATCTGCTCGCCGGCGTCGTGACCGGGGACAATATTGCGGCCGAGGCTTTGAGGCGTGCCGGTGCGAACGTCGACGGGATGCGCGCGAGCTTCGGCGAGCAGCGTGGCGACCCCGGGGAGCAGGTCTACACCTTCACCCCGAGCGCCAAGCGAGCCTTGCAGATCGCGTTCACGGCGGCGCGGCAGATGGGCTCGGGCCAGGTCGGGAGCGAGCATCTGCTCCTCGGTCTGCTCGGCGAGGGCGACGGCAACGCCTGCCAGATACTAGCCCGCAACGGGGCCGGCGACGTAGAGGCTCTGAGGCGTGAGATCGCGCGCCTTTTGCAG
>JADDPM010000199.1 GCA_016781885.1 Rubrobacter sp. | reverse complement strand
CGATCTCGGGGGCTCCGGCACTTCCGACTCGACGGCAAGCTCCGGATCAGCCGGAGAGGCGATGATACAACACGGTGGCGAGCCCAGTGGTGAAGGTGACCCCGGAGACCGGGGTGCGGGCACGGCAGGCCCCCACGACGAGACCCGGGACGTGCAGCAGCAGCGCTCGGACGAAGGCGAACAGCAAGAAAGCGGGCTCAGCAAGGTGTGGCGACGCGTCCAACGTTAGAGACGTAGGATTATTCAAGGTTCGAGCGACCGCCACTTGTTAGGAGGAACGACGAACCAGCTGGAGAAGGGAGAGCCCGCATATTGTAGGCTCTCCCTTCTCCGCTTCGTGAAGTCTGGATGGGGCGGGTACTTGTTTAGCAAGTGCAGGCAGAAGCGATAGGTCCCGAGACACCACAGTATTGCATGGTAATCTTAGTCCGTGTGACGTTTAACTCGCATGCAGAGCCCAACTATGGTGTTTTCTGAGTAGGATATGGAGAGCAGGGCCTCTCACTCCAGGCTTCCCCGAATCATGCGGGGGGACCACCGTGAGCTAGCACCCGCTGGCAACGTATCCTTGTGTCTCTTTCTCCCTATTCTGGGCTCTTGGGACGGCTATGGTGCAGCATCGTCGCCCTGCTCGTCGATATCGCCGTCCTCGTAGCCGTTAGACTAGGTGCCACCTGTTCGTTCGCCTGAGAGCAGCGCGTCCGAAGATCCCAAAGGTTTACCATGAGGGCCAGCGCCCATCGGGTAGGTACATACCGCTGGTCGACTCGACGACGTAGGCCCAGGCGAGAACACTTTCGCCCGTCTCTGCAAGCACGGCGGGGATGAGGATGCGGTTGTAGAAGCTTCTCTCGCCCGGACGGAAGCCCTCCAGTCCGTCGAGGGCGGGGAGACGCTCCCCGGGGTCGTCGAAGGTGAGGAGTTCGCCGTGGACTGGGTCCCATTCCGGCGAAGGCGCCAGCGGTCCAGCTTGCGTGCGGTACTGCTCCTCTGCGTCTGCGAGGTAGTCCGTGGTGCCGGTAGCCCGCACGCCTGCCTCCGGGACGACGAGGGCCGGGAAACCGAAGGGGAGGTCGTAGAGATGGCCCCGGACGGTCGCCTCTCTCGCCGAGACGAGGCCCCGGCAGAAACGTTCGTGGTTGCTCTGGCCCCTCTTGAGGGTCCCGTAGACGAAGATGTCGAGGCGCACGGGCTCCGAGGGCAGCCTCCTATAGCCGTCCGGCGAGAGTCTGGAGGTTCTGGGCGACGAGGTCTGGTTCGACGTCCCAGGAGGGGCCGAATTGAATCTCGGGGTTGCTCGAGACGAGCCAGGTCCCGGGCGAGTCCGTGCCGAGCCGCCGCGTCAGGTAGCGGTAGACCTCGGGGTCCGGCTCGAAGGTCTTCAGGTCGTCCACGCTTATGACGTCCTGGAGGCGGGGAAGGATGCCGGCCCGGTCCAGGAGGGCGCGTACCGTTGCCTCGACGCCGTTGGAGAACGCTACGAGCGGGTGGCTTCTCTCTTTCAAGGCTTCGATCCGGGGATCACGTCGGGGCAGAGGCTCAGACTCTGGTACTCCTCGATGAGCCTGCCTCGCTGTTGTTCGGAGAGCTTCACCCTGAGGGTGCCCGCGGCGAAGACGAGCGCCCGGCGCGTGCAGGAGTCGAAGTCCTCGTATTCTCGCATCAGGCCGCGTCGGAAGGCATACTCGAGCTGCTTCTCGCGCCAGAGCGTGGCGAGGCAGCCGGATTGATCCCCGGCGAGTGGCTCCAGGCGCTCGTTCATCTCCATCGGGTCCACCAGCGTATCGTAGACGTCGAAAAACCTATGGCATCGGACATACTTAGCTCTTCCGATAATCCGCTGTCTCTGTAGGGTGCAGCCTACAAATTTAACGAGCTTCGATGCCGGCTATGAGCCTGTCTCGATCTCGGTGATCCGATCCGCGACCTCCCGCAGGTCAGCGCCTACCACGTCCGGCCGCCCGGCGAGCGGGTTTAGTACCATGCCCGGCCTCGCCACGAAGGCCGCGGCGCACCCGGCACGCATCGCGCCCGTCACGTCCCAGGCGTGGGCCGCCACGAGCCGGACCTGTTCGACCTCCACGCCGAGATTCTCCGCCGCCATGCGGTACGGCGCGGGCGCCGGCTTGAGGCTCTGCGCGGCATCAGCCGAGAGGACCTGCTCAAAGTACTCGCGGAGCCCCGAGTTGTCGATCTGGGCGTCGGCCACCTGCTGCGTCGAGTTCGTCAGCGCCGCGAGGCGTATCCCTGTGTCACGCAGGCGTCCGAGGCTCTCCTCCACCTCCGGGTGCGGCGGCAACTCCTGCATGCCGCCCAGGATCTGCTGCTTGTCCTCATCCGAAAGGTCCACACCCTGCCGCTCGGCGACCATCTCCAGCGCGCTCCCCCCGATGGTGCCGAACGGCGTGTACTCTCCCGTTACCAGCTCCGTCAACCAGAGAGCCAGAAACTGCCCGAACCACGCCTGCCGCATAGAACCGTCGCCGAAGACCCGCTCGAACTGCGGGTCAAGCGCCCCCAAGTCCAGCAGCGTCTCGTTGACGTCGAACACACAAACTCTCGCCATATCGTTTCCTCTCCTTCACGATACCCAAACCGTATCCTACAGCGCAGCTTTGCCGCTATACGATACACGCATCTACCCGTATCCGAGGACCTACGTTCGGGCGTCTTCTGCGGTAAGGACGGCGTGGAGAGAGTCCGGGTCTGCTTATGGTCTCTCCACAAAAAAGGGGCAGATGCGCCGCCCCGCAAAGGTGCGTCTCTTACCTGGTAGTCGGCTCGACCACGGGCACGTCCAACTCGGTGTCTATGGTCCCGTTCATGTAGTTGGTGAAGGTGGCGAGGGCGACGGTGGAGACCATCTCCATGATCTGCTCGTCCGTGTAGCCGGCCTCCCTGACCGCATCGAACGATTCATCGGAGGGGTGCCCGCGGGTCTCGACTACCTCCCTGGCGAACCTCAACGCTGCCGTCCGATTCTCCTCATCGGACTCGAAACGCTGCGCCTGTCCTACCTTGTCCTGGCTCAAACCTACCTGCCCCGCGACCGCGGAGTGTACGGAGAGTCAGTAAGCGCAGCCGTTGTAGTCCGAGGTCGCGATGTAGACAACCTCGCGG
>JADDPM010000198.1 GCA_016781885.1 Rubrobacter sp. | reverse complement strand
CTTTGCCGTCCTAGTTTTTTTGAGCGGCAGCCCCCAGCCGGCCGAAGGCGCGGCTCATCGTGGCGGGGGAGACCCGCACTCCCTGAACCTCCTCAAACAGCTCGCAGTGCTCGGCCAGCGTCAGATCGGGATTGGCGCTGGCCTGGGTTGGCAAGGATGCCTCCAAAGCCGCGCCCTTGCGAGCGGGCGGCCCGGGCACCGGCTTGGGTTCGACGTCGCCCGTCTCCCGGCGAAGTCTAAGGTAGCGTCGTATGGTCGGCCCGGACACGCCGAAGACCCGCGCGACCTCCTTCCTGAGCATCCCACGGTCGACGGCGGCCAGCACCCTCAGTCTCAGGTCCTTCGAGTACGGTCTCATGCGGGGAGTCTCGCACGTCGATCAAACTTCATGCAATCCGCAGTAGGCGTTCCGAAGGTCGTTCGGGTCGCGGTGGGCGGCCTGGTTTTGGGCGGTTTCCTTGGCGCTGACTTCGCTGGCCGCGGCCTACTGCTTGTGGAGGCTCCTGTGAGGATGCCTCGTTACTGCTGCGCCTTGTACGCGACCACTTCCCCGGCCGCGAAGTCCGGCGGGGTCGGAAGAAGCTCGCCCAGGTTTTCGTTTACCCAGTCCTCGGCCACCCTGTTGCTCTCTTCCGCGCTCTGTTGGTCCTCGAAGACGCTCACCGTACCGAACTCGCCCTGCCCGGCGTTCAGGGCGAAATACGCCACGAACCCCGGCATGCCGCTGATGAGGGGCACGAAGCCCTCGTTGACTTGCCGGGCCACCTCTTCGACCGAACCGGGGTCCGTGTGGTAGCGCCGTATCGCCGCGAACATCTCGTTCTCCTTCCTTCCGCTTCCCCAGCGGGACGATGTCGCCCCACTCAAACACTCAAAACCTTACCCGGAAGGAGCGGAGATGTAACACAAGATGCGTAGAATTCGGAGGTTTTGGTAATAAAAGATGCCAAGGGTGAATAGCAGGAAAGGAGGGCACCGTGAACCTCGTTAGGCTGGCCAGGCACCAGCATCCCCGCCCCCCGTACCACGAACTCCGCCAGAGCAGGGTCTTTGACTCTGGCAGTCGGTACGTCGGTGATGTGGCGAACCTCTACGTTGATGACGACAGGACGCTGCACTTTGTGGATGTCGTCACGAGCGGGTTCTTGGGGCTGGGAAAGAAGCATCACCTTGTTCCGGTCGAAGCCATATCCGACGAGTCTCCGGGCTCCGTCACACTGGGGGTAGATCACGGGACGGTAGAGGGAGCCCCGACGCTCTCCAACCCGCAAGCGGGGCCGGACGACGAACTTCAGCGCGCTACCCGCGAGCACTACGGCTACGGTTAGGAAGCACCGCCTACGCCGGGCGTAACCTTCCGGGCTGGGACCGCTTAGGGTGGGGCCGGGTCTCCTACCCTTGCGCGCTCAACTTCCGAGAAACCCCACAGGCGAAGTTCCCAGAACGCTTCTTCTACGCGGTTGGGTGAATAGAGCTCTCCAGGTGGGCTTGCTTCTTCCGACGGCTCGGGTGAAGCCGACTGCCCGGGCGAAGGGATCAGGCCGAGCTGCTGCATCATCCCGAGGTCGTCGCTCTTGTACCAGTCCTCTGCGATCTTGCCCCGGAGAAGCGGTTTATGGTCACGCCCATGATCTCGATACGGTTGCCGGTCGGGGGTATGTCCACGAGGTCGCCCGTGCGGGTAACGCACGCCGTCCAGCGGCTGACCAACTTGTCCCCTTCGGCTATCTGGTCCTCCACGGTGACGCGGGCGTCCGGGAAGGCCCCCAAGGTCATCGCCGCGTATTGCCTTATGCCTTCGGGGCTGTGCAGCTCCTCGGGAAGGGAGGGATCGTGCAGGACGTAGTCGGAGGCGTAGAGCTCGTCCGCTAAGTAACTATCTCAAACCAGCCGCCTGCTGGCTCATGGGTGGTCTTCATGGGTGATCGATGTCCCGCCCTAATTCGTGAGCGCACGCTAGCCTCGGGTCCAGCCTTCTGCCAACTTGCCCGCGCTTTTAGGCTCGCAGGCTCCAGAACGGCTCGGTCAGTCCGATGCTGGCCAGCATCGCTTCGGACTCCTCTAGTGTCTTTCTGCGCCAATCGGGGCTCAGCTTGTCGGAGTACCAAGCCTGGGCAAGCTGCCAGCACTGCTCTGGTGACATGGTGCCGCCACGCGGAAGCTCCCGGAAGGTGCACCAGTCATCAATGTGATCTTCCGACCGGAAGATAAGCATCGTCGATCAGGTGAACCCGATGTTCTCCCACCACCGGGCTGCCGGCACGCCGAAGTGGACGATGCCCTCGCTGCGTGCCAGCACACCATCCCTGACCTCAAGAACAATCTCTTGGTTGCAGCCGTCGCTGCAGCGGGCGGTGACGATCGCGTCTGTGTGCAGGGCGGCGGCGATACCCAGGGCGTCCCAGATACAGATGCCCCAGTAGGTTCGTCCGGGGGTGCTCACCCGGAAGTTCGAGGGAACAGCGCAAAAGGGGTTCGCTGCCCATATGTTTATCGTGCCGGGAGCCAGAATCAGGACGCGTCCAGCCGCGAGGCGCCGGAGCGACTCTTCGATCTCAGGGTGCGACCGACCAAGCGCGGAGGTGACCTCGTCGGGGCTTGGCACCCGCGCCGTATCGGCGGCCTGGCGGAAGACGTAGAGACGCACCTCTTGGTCCAGCGTATCAGCATCCGAGCCCGTCTGACCTGTCATCCTTCACCCTCTTTTCGCCCGTCCACGCCCACTGCCACCAGGGTGCTCCACTCTCGGGCTGCTGTCAAACCGTAAGGGATCTGCCGCCGCCGGCCTCCTGACACAGGCGTCGGTACCAGAGCAGGATGCAGGCTACCTTGACCGGCCCCAAGTAGTTTGCGGCCTTCTTCTGGTAACGCGTCAGGATCGCCCGGCACTTCGAGAGCCAGCCCAGCGTTCGCTCCGCGACCCAACGCCTGGCCGGATACCGTTTCTCGCCTGCCTCGTCGAGCTTCTCCTCGCCGATGCGTCGGATATGGGGCACGTAGCTTCGCCCTTTCACGACCTCCCTGCTCGGCCGGTTGCCGTAGCCCTTGTCCAAGCAGAGATGCTGGGGCGTCTCCTCGGCTAGTACGCGGCTCTGGTAGGGCACATCCCCCAAATGGGCTAGTTTTCGAAACTTTCTT
>JADDPM010000081.1 GCA_016781885.1 Rubrobacter sp. | reverse complement strand
TGCGGGTACCGGTTACCTTTGCAGTCCTAATGAGAAACGCTCTAGGCGAAACTAGCATTTAACCGGGGATTTTCGGACTTTTAACAATCGAGTTCAAGGTTATTGCTAGGCTTGCCGCAGTGTTCTAATGAGCCTGGAGAATGTAATAGTGAATTTGAGAGTGAAGGCTGCTGGGTCAGCCATTGATGCTTCTGGTTACCTTGCTCGCCGCGCTGGGATTGGTCACCGGGTGCGGCGGCGCTCAAGCAGAGTTCAAGAAGGCGGAGCGAAACGAGGACGTACCCGACAAGCTGACGGTGGGGGGTTATCCCGGCCGAGGACGACTCGGAGATGCTCCGCGCGTTCGAGCCGGTGCGCGAGTGCCTGAGCGGGAAACTTGGTACGGAGGAGGTCGAACTCTGCACCGTCACGGACTACTCGGGGATCATCGAGGCGATGCGTTCCGAGAAAGTGGACGTAGTCTGGTTCGGGCCGCGCTCATATATCCTGGCCGCGAATGTGGCGGAAGCCAAGACTATCATCGTGCAGTTAAAAGAGGAAGGCGGGAAGCCGACCTGCCTTCGACCGGCGCGAGCGCCTAGGCCGCGCGGCAAAGAAGTACGGCGCCGTCCTCGCCTCCCACGACGATGACATCCTGGAAAGGATGGAGGTGCTGGCGGAGCAGGGCGTAAGGGTTTCCGGGTTTTCGATCAACGCCGATCGGCCCGGCGGGCAACATTTCGGCGGTAACCTCGACGCGACCACTGCCATAAAGCTGGGTCTCATAGACGCCCTCTGCTCGGGCTACCACCCGCCCAGCATGCTGCACGTCGCCTTCAAGCTGGCGAGAGAGAACGTGTTGACGTTGCCCACCGCCGTCGGCATCACCCCCGATCCGGCACGCTCGGCGGGGGTCTCCTCGGGCGCGGTGAGATCCGTGAGGGCGCACCTGCGGACCTGATATTGGTGGGAGAGCGTCTGGGACTGCCCGTCGTGGATCTCACACCCTCGTCGGCGCAACGATCGTCTCTGAAAACTCGCCTGCTTCCGCGAAAGCTTGACGATACAAAACGTTCCTTCTAGAGGGTGACAAAAGGGCTACCTACACCGGCCCGTTACTGGGGAGGCAAAAGCGCAGCAAATAAGCTGAAAAAGCTCCTATGTACCCCCGCTAAAGCCGGTTCCGGCAGCCTATTAAATTCACACACGTTCTCTGACTCATGCAATCAGGTAGCTTCCCAGGAATCGTCTTCCGCAGTCCGGCCTGTCTCTGGATTGATCCACGAATCGAGTACGGACACCCGGGGTAATAATGGCGGGCTCTCATGCCCCGCTCCATGGTCTGTCAGTCCTTTTTAGCCCTATCGGATTTGCT
Source organism: Rubrobacter sp. (assembly GCA_016781885.1). Lineage (GTDB taxonomy): Bacteria > Actinomycetota > Rubrobacteria > Rubrobacterales > Rubrobacteraceae > Rubrobacter_F. The sequence goes on along the minus strand of JADDPM010000081.1, from coordinate 8,783 downwards.
CTTGACGGGGCCGTCAGGACCGAAATCGACGGGGCCACGGTCGTCGTCCTTGTCGTCGTCCTTGTCGTCGTCCTTGTCGTCGTCGGAGCCTTCATCCTTCTTGCTCTCCTTGGTGGGGACTGGTTGCGGAGAAAGCGTTTCCTTTGGCGTAGTCTGCTTGGACGCCTGGTTTGCTTTTGGGTTCTCGGTTGGCTGCTGCTCTGTCTGAGTTGAGGTACGGTCCGGCTGGGGCGTAACTTGCTTCGAGACCACTTGCGGAGCGGCCGGCTCCGCGTCGGCAATGGGGACCGGGTCGATGACCGTCTCCACCGGGGGAGTAGTGGGGACGCTCTGCGCGTCACTCTGCGCTGCGGGGGGTGATGAGGAGGGCGTAGCCTCATCTTCGACCTTGGAGCTCTCCCGGGTTTGGCCGCTGACTCCTAACTCCTCTTCGACGGGCTCCTCTTCGACGGGCTCCTCTTCGACGGGCTCCTCTTCGAGGGGGTTTATGGCCAGGTTCTCCGCCTCGCTGTTGTCCTCGCCGAGCCCCGTTATCTTCCTGGCCTGTTCCAGGATAGTGAGATCGTCCGGCAGGACCAGGGCTACCCCGCCGAGCAGACTCACGGAGGCCAGTGCCGCGACCGCGAGACCGGCTACCTTGCGTCTGCTCTTGGTACGTACACTTGGGAGAGGGGCTGCCGCGCGGCGGGGCAGTCGGGGTAGTACGGTGGTCTCCTGTACGTCCACCGGCAGGTTGGCCAGAGGCGGGAGCCCGGAGCGTACACGCTGGAGGTCGTGTATGAGCTCGCCGGTATTGGCGTAGCGGTCCTCGGGGTGCTTGGCGAGGAGCTTCGCGGTCACGACGTTCAGGCCCTCGGGAACATTGGGGTTCGTCTCCCTGGGCGGGCGAGGCGTCTCGTTTACGTGCTTCATGGCGATGCCGATAGGGGTCTCGGCTTCGTAGGGGAGGACGCCGGTGAGCATCTCGTAGAGGACTACACCCAAAGAGTACAGGTCGCTGGCGGGGCCAACTGACTCGCCCATCGCTTGCTCGGGGGACATGTAGCCGGCGGTGCCCAGGATCATGCTGGTCCCAGAGAGAGCCGTCGCCGATGACGCGCGGGCGATACCGAAGTCGCCGATCTTGGCGTTGCCCGCGGTAGTAAGCAGGATGTTCTGAGGCTTGACGTCGCGGTGGATCACGCCGCGCTCATGGGCCAGGCCGAGGGCGCCGGCGATCTGGAGCGCCAGCCCCGCCGCTTCGTGAGGAGGGAGCGCCCCCTCCCGCAGGATACGCCTCTTGAGCGTTCCCCCGGGCAGGTACTCCATGGTCATATAGTAGGACCCATCCGCGGAGCGCCCCCGGTCGTAGATCTGGACGATGTGCGGGTGAGAGAGCGAGGCCGCACTCCTGGCCTCACGACGGAAGCGCTCGATAAACTCTTCATCGTCGGCGTACTGATCTCTCAGCACCTTCAACGCCACCTCGCGCCCGAGCACCGCGTCGCGTGCGAGGTAAACCCGGGCCATACCTCCGTTACCCAGGAGGCAAGTCAACTGGTAACGACTGTCCGTGAAAACGTTAGCCACGGCCCGCATTGTACCCTTGTTTGAGCTTGTCTACGCGTTTTTCAGGCCAAAGATGGGCAAAAGTGTGCAAAGAACCGCTAAGAGGTCCCACATAGGAGGCTAGCTGGGTACGATGCGCCGCAGAATCGTGGAGCAGAGGAGGCTCTCGGGGTCGAGGAAACCTTCGATCACATCGTAGTGGTTGTCGTCTGGAAGGGTGAGGAGGTCCGCATCCAGGCCGTTCGACCTCCAGGCCGCGAGGAACTCCTCCGACTGGCGGCGGAACTCGGCGGTCTCCTCCTCGCCGTAAACGAGGAGGAGCGGCGGCGCGTTGTCCGGGACGCGTAGGATCGGGCTATTGCGCAATACCTGGTCCCAACTCAACTGGAGCTTCGGTTGCAAGAAGGTGTACGGGAAGGGCGCCAGATCGAAGAGCCCGCTGATCGCACACGCGCTCCTTACGACGTCCCTAGGCAGCCCGTAGACGCCCTCCCAGTCTGTTTCGAGGAGCATCGCCGCAAGGTGTCCGCCAGCCGAGTGCCCCGCGACGTGGATGCACTCTGCGTCCCCGCCGAAGCTTCCGGCGTTCTTATAGGTCCACGAGAGGGCGGCGCGGGTCTGGCGTACGATCTCATCTATCGTCACCTCCGGGCATAGCGCGTAGTTGAGCACGACGGTCGCCACACCCTTGCGCGCCGGCCCGCGGGCGACGTAGCCGAACTCCTTGCTCGTCCGCGCCCTCCAGTAGCCGCCGTGGATGTAGAAGAGGATGGGCGTGGCCCCGCCCGCCTCCGGCGGCGCCGGATATATGTCCACGTGCTCGGCGAGTGTCGGACCGAACGGCACGTCGAGGCGATGCTCCATCTCCGCCCGGAGCTTCTCGCTCTCTCTCGCGTAGAAGTCCGCGTAGGCGGCGATGTCCCCGATCGTCTGTCCGAGGTCGTACTCGGCGTCGAGGTCCTCTTGGGTAGCAAAGTTCTTGTAGAGCACCGCTCGTTCTCCCTACCCGCCGAACATTCTGCGCCAGAGGGAGCGCCTGACCGGGCTTCGATCCGGGCGTTTCTGAGGGGCGCCCAGAGGGGGCAGAGCATGCTCGGCGCGTACGGCGTTGCGGCCTCGCACGACCATCGGGCTCTCAGACCAGTCTTCGCCGGCCTCGGCCCGGATTTGCTCCTCTATCTTCGCCATCCCCGCCTCGTCCACGCCACCCAGAATCGCAGCCTCGTATTTGATACCGAGCAGGACGAAGTTCTTGTCACCAGGCATCATGACTCTCTACAGGAAGAACGGCGCTATCAGGGCGAACGCTCCGTAGACGGTGAAGCTTAGCGCCAGCGTCAGCACGCCGTATCCCATTATGTCGCGAATGCCGAGGCCCACTATACCGAGGATCGGGAGCGCCCAGAACGGTTGGATCATGTTCGCCGTCCCTTCGCCCCAGGCGACGGCCATGCCTATGAGGCCCTGGTCGACTCCGAGTGTCTCCGCGGCGGGGACCATGACCGGACCCTGCACGAGCCAGTGTCCGCCCCCCGAGGGGATAAAGAGGCTGATGATGTTGGAGGAGACGAAGGTCCAGAAGGCGAAGGTGTACTCGCTGGAGAACGAAAGGAACCAGTCGGCGATGACGCCTGCTAAAGCCACGCCACCTACCGCGAAGGTCATGAGCCCCTGTATGCCGCCGTAGAGCGGATATTGTAGGGCAATGGGGCCGATTGCCCCCGCGCTGCCGGTGAAGGTGCGTACGTAGGAAGGTGCGTACGTAGCGGATCGGGGTCCAGTGCAGGATCAGGCCGAGCGCCAGGAAGAGCGCGATGACGGCGTTGAAGTCGAGGGTGAACGTGCCCGCCGCGATCGCGCTGATGAAGTAGATGAAGATGGCGCCGGCGAGGATCAGGTTCAGCGGCCAGAAACGCTCGAGCTTACCGGCCGGGGTATCGGGCGTCTCCGGCTCGCCTCCCTCGTCCTCCCGCGCCAAAAGTCCGCGGTCCACCTTGCGCATCTGCTCCGGGCGTTTGGGCATCATCCACCAGTAGAGTGGCACCAGGAGGGTGATGATGATGATCACGGGCAGTATGTTCCACCAGGTGAAGATGGTGTCTCCGAAGCCGAGTACTTGTCCCGTCTGCTGCTCGGTGATGTTCGCCGAGCTGCCCGGTGTCGAGACGGCGAGGGCTATGGAGGAGGAGAGACCGCTCGCCCAAACGATAAAGCCCGCGTAGCCGGCCGAGACGAGGATCGCGTAGTCGATGTCCTCCAGGCGCTTGCCTATATAGCGAGCCATAATCGCTGCCACGACGAGCCCGAAGCCCCAGTTGATGAGGCTGGCTATCGAGCGACCACGACCGTCAGCGCCAAGGCTTGCCCCTGATTCTGGGGCTTCGACGCCAGCCAGTTCAGAAAGCGCGAGACCGGCGGGGACTGCGCCACTACGTAGCCGGTCAGGAGTATGAGCGCCATCTGCAACGCGAAGGTCAGTATGTTCCACAGACCTTTGTACCAGGCCCCGATCAGCCAAGGAAATCGGTAGTGACGAAGATCACGGCCAACGCGTACGCGATCAGGGTCAGCACGACGGCGAACAGGAAAGCGTCCGGCAGGTAACGTTCGGCTAGCCCGACGAAGAACCCTACGACCCGGTTTCCACTACCAGCGTTTTCCGGCCTGCTTATCCTCTCTTCCATTGTCTCCTCCTCATGTCTGTTCCCCGAAGCGAGCGGAATCATATTCGGTCAGCGACGACGCGTAAAGCGCACCCGATCTATCGATCCTCATCAGCCGAAGATACTCTTCGGGTTCTCGGCGAAGATGCCGTTTATCTGCTCGTCGGAGACGCCGGCGTCCTTGAGCACGGAGACGACGTTTCGAAGAGGTGGGTTATGTGCCAGTTGGCGAGGAGTTCCGCGACGGCGTTGGGGAGGACCACCGGATGACAGAGCCAGACGTTGACGGTGTCGTGCGAGAGAGCCATACGGTCGCTGTAGCCCATCCCGAGGAGCCCGATGAGGCACGTCTGGCGCATCGTGTCCATCGAGGCGCCGACTATGCCCTGGATGCCGAAGGGGTCGAAGGCTATGTCGACGCCGTGCTCAAGGGTGGCGATATGGTAGGAGACGTCGGTGTCGCCATCCATGTTACGGATTATGGTTTGGTTCGGGTCCGCTCCCGCCCCGGCGAGCATCTCGGCCTGCTCGGGGCCCATCGTCCCCTCATGGGTGTGGATGATGATCGGGATACCCGTCTCCCTCTGGGCCTTTGCGCCCGCCTCGAAGAACATCATCTCGTAGTCGGTGATGGCATCCTTGCTGGAGGCGAGTTTTATGACGCGAGCCTTGATCCCGGTGCCGCCGATTCCGTCAGCGATCTCCCGTCATCATCTCTTCTACCTCGCCGGGGGCGCTTCCCAGGCCTGACGAAACTTGAAGTAGGCCGGTGCCCCCTCGCCTTCATAGTAAGAGCCGGTCTAGCAGATTATCTTGATCTCAGCCCTCTCGGAGATCTCAAGCAGCATCTCCGGGTCCCGACCGCAGTCGTTCAGCGTCCACTATCGCTCGATCCCGTGCGCCTTCGCCCTCTCGGCCACGTCGATGCTTGTATTGATCACGACCTCACGGCTGTTGCTCCCGGACGTCGTGTCGCCCGCGTAGGCGGGGTAGCCGAAGAAGAAGTGCTCGTGCATCAAGGTCTTGCCGAGCTCGTCGGAAGGCACGAGCCCGTTACCGTGTTGACCGTAGGCGCCATCGCTGCCCCTCCCTTATTTGCTCTTGAGCTGTTCGGTAATGAGGCTCCCCTCGCGCTCCTTCTTTAACTCCAGCTTGGCTACCGACGCGCGATGGACCTCGTCGGGACCGTCGGCCAGACGCAGGATGCGCGCTTCGGCCCAGAAGTGGGCGAGCGGGAAGTCTTCGGAGACGCCAGCGCCGCCGAAGGCCTGTATGGCGCGGTCGAGGACACGCAGGGTAGCGTTGGGGCCGACGACCTTTATCATGGCAATCTCGGCCTTTGCCTCCTTGTTGCCGACGGTGTCCATCATGTGGGCGGCCTTGAGGGTGAGGAGGCGGGATTGCTCTATCTCCATCCTGGAGTCGGCTATCCACTCCATGATCACACCCTGCTCGGCGAGCGGTTTGCCGAAGGCGACCCGGCTTTTCACCCTCTCGCACATCAGCTCCAGTGCCCTCTCGGCGACCCCAATCTGACGCATACAGTGGTGGATGCGCCCGGGTCCCAACCGCCCCTGCGCGATGGCGAAGCCCTTGCCCTCGTCCCAGAGAATGTTCTCCACCGGCACGCGCACGTCGTTGTAGTTGACCTCTGCGTGACCGTGCGGCGCGTCGTCGTAGCCGAAGACGGGCAGCGCGCGCTCTATCTCCACACCCGGGGCGTCCAGCGGGACCAGGATCATTGACTGCTGCTCGTGGCGTTTGGCCTCCGGGTCGGTCTTGCCCATGAAGATGGAGATCTTGCACCGCGGGTCCGGCGCGCCCGTGGACCACCACTTGCGTCCGTTTACGACGTACTCGTCGCCGTCCTTCTCGATCCTGGATTGGATATTGGTCGCGTCCGATGAAGCAACGTCGGGCTCGGTCATCGCGAAGCACGAGCGGATCTCGCCGCTAAGGAGCGGCTTCAGCCACCTCTCCTGCTGCTCGGGCGTCCCGTAGCGGACCAGGACCTCCATGTTGCCCGTGTCCGGGGCGTTGCAGTTAAAGATCTCCGGACCGATAGGACTGCGGCCCATGATCTCGCACAGCGGCGCGTACTCCAGGTTGGTCAGCCCCGCCCCGAGGTCCGAGTCCGGCAGGAAGAGGTTCCAGAGCCCCGCCGACTTGGCCTTCTCTTTTAACTCCTCCATGATCGGCGGTATGCTCCAGCGCTCCCCGGAGGCCGCGAGCTGGTCCTTGTAGGTCTTCTCGTTGGGGTAGACGTACTCGTCCATGAACTCGATGAGCTCTGCGCGTAACCCCTGCACCTTCTCGGAATAGTCGAAGTCCATCGTCGCCCTCCTCTTGGCGTTGGCTCGGTGTCCGGCGGCGCGGACCCGCTGGTCCCTCTTCCGGCGAGAGTGTTCCCGCCGGCAATTCTGGCACGATGCCATATCCGTCGCAACAAGCAGCAATCCTCCCGATGAGTTGACCGGGGTTCGGGCCGACAATATAGTGACGGACAAGGGGAAGGCCGGTCCATAGCGCCGGCGCACACGCGAGGAGGAGCTGTCTATGCACAGAGTCGTTTGCGACGGTTGGCGTTCAACAGGTCGAGCAGCGATGCCCATCGCTGCGTTCCTGATCCTGCTGTCGATGCTCGCGGCCTGCAGCGCGAGCCAGGCGCCGGGCGGGGGGGACAGGCTCAGCATCGCGACCGGAGGTACGGGAGGAGTCTACTTCGTCTACGGCGGCGCTCTGGCCGACCAGATCACGCAGAACATCGAAGGCGTGGAGGCAACCGCCGAGTCCACCTCTGCCTCGGTGGACAACATGCAACTCATCGCCGACGAGAGCAGCGACGTGGCCTTCACGCTCGCAGATACCGCCGCCGACGCCGTCGAGGGCAGGGAGAGCTTCGACGGAGACCCGGTCCCCGCCCAGGCCCTGGCCCGGCTCTACAACAACTACACCCAGATAGTAACCACCGCAGACTCCGGCATAAAGAGCATCGAGGACCTGCAGGGCAAGAGCGTCTCCGTGGGCTCACCCGGCTCCGGGACCGAGGTAATAGCGCTGCGCGTCCTCGGGGCGGCCGGAATAGACCCCAACGCGGATATAGACCGCCAGCAGCTAGGCGTGGACGAGTCCGTGGACGCGGTGCGCGACGGTACCATCGACGCCTTCTTCTGGTCCGGCGGACTGCCAACCGGCGCAGTCACCGACCTCGCCACGACAGACCAGATCGTGCTGCTTCCGAGCACAGAGTACATCGGAGCCCTGCGTGAGATGTACGGGGAGGTCTACCAGGAGGCGACCATTCCGGCCGGCACCTACGAGGGCTTCGATCAGGACGTCTCCGTGATCGCCGTCCCCAACTACCTCGTCGTCAACGAGTCTATGGACGAGGAGATGGCCTACAACATAACAAGGCTCCTCTTCGACCAGCAAGACGCTCTCGCCGAGGCTCATCCCGAAGCCAGAAACCTCGACATAGATACGGCCCCGCAGGTCCCGCCGCTGGAGCTTCACCCCGGCGCCCAACGATACTACGACGAAGCCGGAAGCTAGACAACGCCCCAAGCCCCGGAGATACGCCCGGCTACTCCTGCTCCTCGCGGGAGTAGCCGGGCTCCTGGTCCTCGGCCTCACGTCCGCCGCTGACCGGGGCGCATCCGTGGTGGTCCGCGACTCGGACGGGGGCATGATCTTCCGTTCCCCGCTCCCCGGTTCGGGGGAATTCCAGATCGAATACGTCCACTCCTACTACAACGCCCCCGCGACGGAACGTTTTACCGCCGGTGAGGACGGCACCTTCGAGCTCGTCGAAATTTCCTCTCCGAGCGAGGCCGTCCTCGACTACTATGAGTTAGAGGGCCACAAGGAGATCGAAGGCGACCGCCTCCGCCTCGTGCCGGAGGAGCCCCAGGAGTTCGAAGCTCTGCCCCTGATCGGTACGCAGATTGGCAGACGCACCCTGGTCGTCTCCAGCGAGCGATTCCCTCTCTACGGCGAGGGCGGTGCGCGCCATATCCTCGTAAAGGTAGAGAAAGATGCCTTTATTGGAATGCGGCGGATGGTGGACGGGCTGCGGCCGAAGGAGAGTTGGCAGGCCGAAGTGCCGATTGGCTCATAAAATGAGCGGCTCTCGAAGCAGGAGGCGTAAGGCCTCGTAGCTTCTTCGCGGGGCGGTTTAGCAGTATGGTTCCGACGCCGTTCTGTGCCCTGTACTCGAGATCCGCCACACCCCGCTCCTTCCTGTACTCTCGCCTTCCGGCCCATCGTATAAACACAGAGAAGACTACGAGCAAGGTGACATGGACCACGAACCACGACGGGCCTTACGAGGTATTGGTATTCGCCTTCACCAACGAGCAGAATTGAATGGGGCTAAAATCGGGTAAGAGGCGCAACGCTGCGGTAGCTTGGGGTTATGCTACCGGGATTCAGAACCGTAGGAGGATTAGTGGAGAACCTTTTCGCTGCCCGGGCCGTCTTTGGGATGTCTCTGTCCTTCCACATCATGTTCGCGGCTCTAGGCGTGGTGATGCCGTTCTTCCTCCTGCTGTCGCAAGGGCTCTATCTCAAAAG
>JADDPM010000080.1 GCA_016781885.1 Rubrobacter sp. | reverse complement strand
GCCGCCCTGGTAGGAACTTTCGTAACGTCCGTCGCCGGGGTCGTCTTTTTCCAACTGCTCGCCGCGACTGGTTACGGGGGCCAATCGACGGTAGCGCCCGACTGGCTCCTGGGCCTGGTCCTGGGGGCTGGAGGCCTCGCGGGGAGCTACGTCGGGGCCAGACTACAGCGATTCCTGCCCGAGCCCTGGATAAAAGCGATCCTCGGGACCCTGATCACCCTCCTCGCGCTGGTCTACGTCTGGTAACCTGCGCCGACTGCCCATCGGGCCGGGGGAAGACGTGGCATAAACACGGACGGCGCGGGCCGGCAGGCGTGTCCGCGTGATCGACGAGAAGCCCCACGCCGCGGGCAGCGTGTGCGACGAGCACGGTATTCTGGTGTACCGCTACGGACCGCACATCTTCTAACTCCTGGTGAGTCGTCGACCCTCTCCAGCTTTATGGAGCGACGACCCTACGAGCAACGCGCGCTCGCCCACGTCGACGACAAACTCTTGCCCATCCCAAAACCTCGATACCGTCAACAAGCTCCACTCCTTGAGCCTTGACGAGAAGGGTCTCGAAGCCATCTTCGAGAAGGTGCGCGAGAAGCGGACCCCGGCGCCGACAAGCGAAGACGTGGTGTTCGGCGCCCTCGGCCGGGGCCTTTACGAGAGGTTCTTTAAAAACTGCACCCACAAGCACTTGGAACTAGACCCCTCACAGCTCAACCCTGGCGTTGCACCCCGCGTCCCCGTGCGTTACGACCGTTACTGGAAAGACTAGTTCCAGGGCGTGCCCCTGCGCGGTCACACGAAGATGTTCGAGGCGATCCTGGACTACTCCAACATCAGCGTGAAGCTGGAGGTGGTCTCCCGCGAGGTCAGGGACGGCATACGGGCGGCGCATCTCGTGTACACGGGTCCGTCGACGCCAGGCGTTCACCGGGCTGCATATGAGCCGGGCTGTGTAGTTGCGGAGCAGGCACATCTAAACGAACGTCGAAGCTCTTGCTCAGGACGCGGGTGAGCAGAGCCTGGCCGCCCTACGCTCGTCATCGAGACCGGCCCGGTCTCACGCCGGTAGGTTGCCGGCGGTCTTTATGACGGTCGTGCAGGCGTTGCCCGCCTTCGGCACATCCTCAGGGTTGCTCAAGGTATAGGAGAGCATCTCCTGGACGCGCCGGACCTCGTCCTCGCCGCGTACCACCGGGCAGTACTCATCCGGCTCGTCCAGCCTGTCGCGCAGAGCCCGGCGACTCGCGCACCCCCCCGCGCAGCTCTCGGCGAAGCGGCACGGCTCGCACGCCTTCGGCAAGTGCCGGGACTTCTCGAACTCGGGCCGGTCCCAGATGCTCTGCCCAGTATCGGCGAGGTGAGGGATGCGCGCGGCGGCCGCCGGCCAGTAGGGACAGGGGGTTATGGTACCCGCCGGCAGCGCCCGGATGCTCCGCTGTCCACACGGGTTGCCCCGGGTCGTCTCAAGGCCCATGATCGCGTTGACCAGCGGCTCGCTGCACACGACCACCGGTCCGGCGGCGAACAAATTGGCGAACCCCTGCCAGAACTGCTCGTAGGAGAGGGTAAACTCCTCGTCCGCGACCGGCTGGTACACGTTGACGCGCAGGTCGCAACCCAGGCCCGCCGCGAACCGGGCCACCTCCTCCATCCGCCCGTAGTTGGTGTTCATCATTACCGCCGCAACGGAGGTGGGCACGCCCAAAGCCTGGCAACGTTCCAGGGACTCTATCGCCATCTCCCACGCGCCCTTACCGCGGAACTCGTCCATCTCCTCCTTGGTCGGAAAGTCGAAGGAGAGCTCGATGGAGTGGAAGGCCGAGAGCTCCTCGTCGGTGAGCATATTCAGGCTGTAGCCGTTCGAGGTGATCGCCGTCTTCACGTCTCTTCGCGCCAGCAGCGCGAGCATCTCCCGGTACTCCGGGTGTACCCCGTTCTCCCCCACCCCGAGGTTCACCGAACCCACGTCGAGATTGTCCAGGATGGTCTCAACCTCCGGCACGGAGAGCCGTTGCTTCATCAGCGTCGGGCGGTAGCAATGTGGACATGCCAGGTTGCACTCGTTGGTAAGGCCGATGCCTACGGCTACGGACATAAACACTCCTTCGGGATTTCAGGTCTCACAGCACTCGCACTATGGCATAGCTTTCTCACTGTTTCCTTACGGTTAAACGAACTCTATAGATCATAACCCTTAAGACGGTATCTCCGCCTCAACCCCTGATCGCCACCACCTCAAGGTAGTCGCTCGGCACCACCATCGTCTCGTCACCCGAACGGTTGAAGCGGTTTGCGAGGTCTACGACCTCGCCGGCCAGCCTTTTCTTCTCTTCCGCCCCGAGCGAACGGAAAGACTCCAGCGTAGGACCGAGGTGAGTCTGGAGCATCTGGAGATAGTGTCCGACCGAACGGTAGCGGAACACGAAGCTACGCCGGACGGACCGAAAGTCTTTGATGCCGTTGCCGAGGAGTTCGCGCGCCCTTTCCTCTCTGCCCCAGAGCGAGGGTGACTCCAAACCGGGGGGCGGGGGCGCGTAACGGGCGAAGACGCGCGGCATCTCCGCGGCGAAGCTATCGGGAGTCCAGCTCGCCAGCCCGATCCTCCCCCCGGGCCGGCAGACCCGGAGCAGCTCGTCAGCCGCCTTTCTCTGGTCCGGAGCGAACATCACCCCTACAGTCGAGAGCACTACATCAAAAGAAGCGTCCGGAAAAGGGATATCCTCCGCGTCGCCCTCCCGAAAGGCGATCTCTAACCGTTCGGCGGCGGCCCGCTCTCGGCCCCGCTCCAGCAGGGCTGGGACGTAGTCTATGCCGGTCACCTCACAGAAGCGGCGGGCAGCAGCCAGGGCCGTGTTGCCGCTGCCGGTCGCCACGTCGAGGACCCTCTGGCCGGGCCGGAGATCCACGGCCTCGCAGAGGAGCTCGCTAATAACGAGTAGCGTCGCGCCGAACATCGCGTAGTCACCAGACGCCCAGGCACGTTGCTGGCGTCTCTTGATCTCTGTCAGATCGGGAGGTTGAGGCTGCGCGCCCATGTGTTCCTCTATCACTTCCCCGTGTTCGCTTCTGCCGGAGGAGATCCTGACCACCAAAATAACAGAAACCGCGTCGTAAAGATGGATAGGAGCAGCTCCCTTTGACGCATCTATCTATCAGAAGCCTTGTTTGAGCTGCGCTTTGCTGCGAGAGGTGACACGATTCGCTCGTAGGGAAGAGTTCGGGTAAGGAGGAGGGAGCTTTATTGTCGTCTTCGGCCCTTATCCGGTGGGGCAAGCTCGCAGCCATGCTGGGCGGCGTAGTGTGGCTGGTTGATAACCTCCTCTTTTTAGCGTTCCCGCAAGCCGCCTGGACCAACGCCGTGGTAATCGTTGCGACGCTCCTGGTGCTGGCGGGGCTGGTCGGCTTCCACGCCCTGCGGAAAAAGCGCTACGGGCGCATAGGACGAGCGGGCCTCTGGACGATCGTCATAGCGTCTATGGCCCGGATACTAAGCCTGATAGTCTTTTTGGCAGGGAGTAACGCCCTCATTTGGCTCGCATACCCGGTGGCGCCCTCGGGCATATTGGTGGGGTTCGTGCTTTACGGGACGGCCACCCTCCAGGCGCGGGTTTTGCCACGCTGGTGCGGGGTGGTGCTTATCATCGCCTTTCCCGTCTAATTCCTCTTTGGGGAATACTCGGGTTTACCGTTTGGGATTGTCTGGCTGGCGCTGGAGTACGTGCTCTGGTCGCAGAGGGCCCAAGCGGCAGAGCACCCCTTCTCGCGTGAGCTAGGCAAACGCTCGATACTAGAGGCCTGATAGTTTCGGGCACTCCCCTTCCTCAGAGCTTCTCCGCCCTTGAGGGGCAAGAGGCGGCCAGGACGTACATACGTTGCCCTAGATACCATCCGGGTAACGGAAGGAGCTGCATGGCAGCGTCTCCACCACGATCCGCACCAGGGCCAAGCTACCGGGTCGACACCGCAACCCCGGGTCTCCGCGACCCGGTTACTGTCGCTCCGTGGGAACGGTATAGGGCGTACCGCCCGGCGGGACCAGCTCGTAGAGGACGCCTTCCTCCACGGGGACGATGGTGAAGCCGGCACTCTCGAAGTCCTCGGGCTTGACGCTCCCCTGGACGAAGTAGACGGGTCCGTACTCGGTGAGCTCAAGGGCGTCGGGGACGCCGGTATAGTCGCCATTCTCCCCCTGCGGGCGGTGTTCGAGCTTGCGGGGGTTGTCGGGACTCGACCAGAGCCTCAAGGGGGCTTTGACGGCGTACCAGGCGCTCACTAGCGTCAGATCTGTGCGGCGCTCCTCGACGAGGACCATGTACCAGAGCGGGCTGCGATGGTGAAGGACGGCGGCGTCTGGGGCTGCCTTCTCTGCCACGACCTCGATCATCCGGCGTCCCTCCAGATCCTCGCTGCGGTCCACGAGCGGGTAGTCCTCGCGAACGTCCGAGACCGCGAGATAGAGCAGGAGGATGGAGAGCAAGACCGGCGCCGCGGTCCGGAGAAGTCGTGGGGAGTTCGCCAGGAGGCGTTCGGCGCGGGTGAGGATCTCACCGACGCCTACGGCTATCAAGAGAGCCAGTACCAGGTACGGCGGGATGAAGTAGAGGAAGTAGTCGAAGATGTTGTACACGAGAGCGTGGACGAGCCATCCCGCAAAGAGTATGCCGAGGAGCAGCGCACCCGCCCGGTCCCTGTGGCGCATCACAACGACGCCGACCGCCGCGACAAGGAGTAGCCCAATGTGAAACTCATCCAGGAAGTATCCCGGGAACGAGGAGATCCGGGCAGAAACCTCTCCCCTCCCTAACGAGCCGAGGAACTCGCTGCCGGTCACAAACCTGAAGAACCCGAGGATGCTGGTCGGGTCGGCCTCCCGAATCTGGGGTTCCATCGAGCCGCGTATCGGCAGGTAGAGGTACGGCGTAAGCCCCAGGATGAAGAGCCCCGCCCCCTTGATGAGTAGCCGCCGCTCGCGCAGCTTCCAACGATCGGTAACGGAGACGAAGACAGCCGCCGCCGGAAGGAGAAGCCCGCTCGTCGCGTGGTGCGAGAGCGATAGGCCCATTAAAAAGGCAAAAAGGAGCAGGTATCGGTCCCTCCTCGTGTCCCGCCACACGAAGAGGACGAGCAGGACGAGCGCGACGAATACGGCGTTCAGGGTGTAGACCTCGGCGAGGATGGCCTGGCTCCAGAAGGTGCCTCCGACCCCGAAGGCAAGCGCCCCAACCGCCGCCGCCCACACCCTGCCGCTAAGGCGCAGCCCGACGAGGTACACCAGAAATACCGCGACCGCACCGAAGACGGCCGAGGCGAGGTTAACCTGGTAGGCGGGATCCCCGAAGGGCAGGTAGGTGAAGAGGTGAGCGAGCAAGAGGTAGGTCGGATAACCGGTCGGGTGAGTGATCCCCAGGATATAAGCCTGGGTCTGGAACATGACCGCGTCGAGCAACTCCGGCCTCTCGTAGTAGAGCACGTCCGGCGCGAGCGTCCTCAGGTAGAGGAGAAATACCAGTCCCGCGACGAGGAGTCCCGCAAACAACCCCAACCGGGAAGCGGATGCTACACGACGCAGCGGGGCATCCGGCTCTCTCTTCGACGTTCCTTCGACGGCCTGCTTCATTAGCGTAGGTTAGCAGAGAGAGGATGGCCTTCCACCAACGTCTATCTGCTGGGGATGGTCGGATGTAGAAGACCGTACGCAGGCCAGCGCGGGGACGACGGCTCGCGGCTCATTCGGATTCTGCTTTGTAGAGCCTGCTGGACATCTCCCCCTGTCCGGCCCGCGAGCGCGCAGAGGGCTACGAACAGGATCTCGACGAGCAGGCAACCGTCGAGCCGCCCTGCTACACCCTTCCAGAGGTTCGCGGCCGGGGACGAGAGGGCTACTTTGGCGACTCGAAGGCGTACAAGCCGGATCAGGCAGCCCCAGCCGACCATGAAGCCGAAGCTGTTGGCAGGGTCAAGGATAGCGTCGCACCCGAGGTCGAGGGGCGATCCTCGATGCGCTGCTATGCCTTTATCGCCGCAATAACGCTCCCGTGCATCGGCTAGCGCTCGACGGCGGAAGATGAATTTACAACGAACTTCTGAACAAGCGCTGAGTCAAGGCTTCCCTATCGCAGGGCGCACGTCCTGAGCCCGGCGAAGAGGTCGCGCCTATCCGGGGTGGCGAAGTTGCGCCAGGTGTTGCGGAGCATGCGGGCGCGGGTCGCCCAGGAGCCGCCGCGCAGGACCTTGTGGTCGCCGAACCACGGCTCGGAGTATTCCTTGTACGGGTCGCGCGCGAAGCCGGGGTACGGCCCGAAGTCATCGGAGCACCACTCCCAGACGTTCCCGATCATCTGCCGCAAACCGAACGCGCCGTCCCCCTCCGGAAACGCCGCGACGTCCACCGTCCCGAGCAGTCGCCCGTCGAGGTTGGCGTGACGCGGGCTCGGGGCCTCATCACCCCACGGGTAGACGGGCTTGCGGCCGGTCACGCCCCCATCCGGCGAGGGCCTCGTCGAGGCGGCCATCTCCCACTCGGCCTCGGTAGGAAGACGCCGCCCGGCCCAGCGGCAGTAGGCCTGCGCCTCGTGCCAGTTGACGTGGACGACCGCCGCGCACGGCCTGAGCGGTCCCACCCTATCGAAGTGGCGGACGTTCCAGGAGCCTTCCGCGGCCCGCGACCAGTAGACGGGTTGCTTCGCGCCCGCCCAGTCGCGCCACTTCAGGCCCTCCTCGTCCCAGAAGCCGTCGTGCTCGTAGCCGCCGCTCTCCACGAAGGACGCAAACTCGGCGTTGGTGACGGGGGAACAGGAGATCCTGAAAGGCGCGACCTCGACCGGGTGCGCCCACTTCTCGTTGTCGAAGACGAAGGGCATCTCCTCCGTCGCCCCGAGCATGAACTCGCCGCCGGGGATCTCGGCGTCTCCCTCAAAGGAGCCGGTGGGCTGCCCGTCGAGGACCGAAGGATCGTAGTTAGAGAGGGGCGGGGCCGGCAACCCATGTGTCTGCCGGGTGTAGGTGAAGGCCTCGCTATGCATGTCCTCGTGAAAGGCGGCGAGCCGGACGAAGTAGGCGTTCTCCGGCGTGGGACCCTCGGTGTTGAGCTTGTGCAAAACATCGTCGAGGACGCGCTGCATGTAAGCGAGCGTCTCCTCTCGCGACAGCAGCGGAAGGTCCCAGCGGGTATCGTGGTGAACCTCCATCGAGTCGTAGAGCTCATCGCCCTGGGCGAGGATAGTCGAGGGACCGAACTCCTCGTCCGTTATGCGTCTCAAGTTCCAGCGCTCCTGGAACCAGGCGAGGTGCCCTATCTCCCAGAGGGGCGGGTTGACTATGCGCAGCTGCGGGCCGAGCATCTGCTCGTCGTTCAGGTCGCTTACCAACTCCAGAGTTCGTTTTCGAGTATCGACCAGCATCCCCGCTAGTTGCTCTGTAAGGTCCCGCGTGCCCTGCATGCGATTACCTCCCGTTCCGGTTCTTCCCCGTCCGAGAGACAATATCATCCGAAACCATACGGTTTATGGTACGCAAGATGTATGATCTTGTCCGAAATATATACTGTGGCCTATCCGTGGAAGGGGGCTAACTCACTTGAAGATCAACCTCATAACCCCCGCCGGGGGCAACCTCCACAATGGCAACCGGGCGACCGCCGAACGGTGGGCCGGTTTCTTGCGGAAGCTGGGCCACGAGGTCGTTCTGGAAGAGACCTGGAGCGGCGAAGAGCCGGCCCTGATGCTCATGTTGCACGCCCGCCGCAGCCACCCCTCCATAAAGCGCTACGCCACCGCTTATCCGGAGCGGCCCCTTATCGTCGCCCTCACCGGCACCGACCTCTACCGGGACATTCACTCCGACGAGACGGCAAAAGAGTCGCTGGAGTTGGCGACGGCCCTGATCGTCTTGCAGGACATGGGCCTCAACGAGCTCGAACCCCGTCACCGCTCGAAGGCTCGCGTCATTTACCAGTCCGCCGAACCGGTACATTTACAGCAATCGGACAACGAACACTTCGACGTCTGCGTTATCGGGCATCTCAGAGCCGAGAAGGACCCCTTTCGGGCCGCCCTCGCCGCCCGGCTGCTCCCCCCATCCTCGCGCATCCGCGTCACCCATGCGGGTAGACCCTACGGCGAGGAGTTCGAAAGAGAGGCTCGGCTTCACGCTGCGGTCCCCCGATACCGCTGGGTCGGGGAGCTATCCCGGCGAGAGGCGCGGCGCCTCCTGGCCCGGTCGCGGTTGCTCGCGCAGACCTCTATAATGGAGGGTGGGGCCAACGCCGTCTCCGAGGCTCTAGCCTCCGGGGTGCCGGTCGTCGCCGCGCGTATTCCCGGCAACGTCGGTATGCTGGGTGAGGACTACCCTGGCTACTACGAGCCGGGCGACGAGAAGGCCCTGGCCCAACTGCTGTACCGCGCCGAGACGGCCGGCGCGTTCTACGAAACCTTAAAAGCTCGGTGTGAGGCGCGCAGGCACCTGGTCCTGCCCGAGCGCGAGAAGGCGGCGTTGGATGCCCTGGTAAAAGAAACCATACAGACCGATATAGAGAGGGAAGGATATAATCGAGCTATGGACGAAAAAACGCGTATAAGGCTTACCAAGTACTCGACGAAGGCCGGCTGAGCGGCCAAGTTCGCTCCAGGGGACCTGGAGCAAGTACTTAAGGGACTCACCCCCGCCGCGGCCGAGGGGTTCGTGAGCGGGATGGACACGAAGGACGACGCGGGGTACGTGCCGTTCGGCGGCGGGCTGCTCTTGCAGTCGGTCGACTTCTTCACCCCGATAGTAGACGACCCATACCGGTTCGGCCAGATCGCCGCCGCCAACGCCCTCTCCGACATCTACGCGATGGGCGGCATACCCCTGACGGCGATGAACCTCGTCGGCTTCCCCTGCTCGCTGGACCTCGGCATCCTGCGCGAGATTCTCGCGGGCGGCCAATCCAAGATCGAGGAATCCGAGGCGCACCTCTGCGGCGGCCACTCCATACAAGACGAAGAGCCTAAATATGGCCTCTCCGTCACCGGTTTCGTCGAGGAGGACCGCGTAATCCGAAACGCCGGCGCGAAACCGGGCGACGCCCTCGTGCTCACCAAGCCGCTCGGTACGGGCATCCTGACGACCGCCGTGAAGCGCGACATCCTCTCCGAAGCCGACATAGACGACGCCCTTGAAGCAGCTGCCCACCTCAACAAGGGCGCCGCCGCTGCGATGCGCGAGCTCCCGGTCTCGGCGGCGACCGACGTAACGGGCTTCAGCCTCCTCGGCCACCTCTCGGAGATGCTCGAAGCCTCCGACGTGGGCGCGGTCGTACACCGGGGCGACGTGCCGGTCTGGGAGAAGGCAGTCTTCCTGGCCGCCGAAGGCTGCTACCCTGGTGGCCTAAACGGCAACCGGGAGTATCTGGGAGACAAGGTCAGGACGAACGGCCTGGAGACTGCCGACCTCCTCCCGCTCTTCGACCCTCAGACGAGCGGCGGCCTGCTCATTGCTATCCCGGGCGAGCATAAGGACGACCTCGTCCGCGCCCTCGAAGAGCAGGGCACCCCCGTCGCCGCAGTCGTCGGCGAAGTTGTCGAAGGCTCCGGCATCCAGGTAACTTAGCAGCTCTCAGCAAGCAGCAGAAGCGAAAGGCATAGCTGTTTTCGGCGGAGAATACCTATGCCGGAGAGAACGGCGAACCCGACCGAAGGCCACAGCGGCGACCGTTCCCCAGATCTGCCCACGTCCCGAAATCCACACTCCGGTTGCGCCCCGCCCGAGCCCCACGAACCGCACCTATGCCCTCACCCGCCAACTCGC
Organism: Rubrobacter sp.; assembly: GCA_016781885.1. Classification (GTDB taxonomy): domain Bacteria; phylum Actinomycetota; class Rubrobacteria; order Rubrobacterales; family Rubrobacteraceae; genus Rubrobacter_F. The sequence continues at coordinate 267 of JADDPM010000080.1, read as the reverse complement.
GCCCTCATCGCCCGTGCCCCTGCCCCTGTCTACCTTGACATTCTCTACCCCGGCGTTACTATTTAGTTAGCTAGCTAATTAAATAGGAGGAATAGTGGAGACTTTAAGGGAGACGGTAGAGCGCGAGGTTTCCGGATGGGAGGGGGTCGAGGCGAGGCCGCACCGGTTCGGGGGGGTTGAGTTTAGAGTTCGAGGGCATGAGATCGGGCACCTCCACGGGAGCCGGATGGCGGACCTGCCTTTTCCGGCCCGGATGCGTGAGGAGCT